>JBBKXS010000261.1:0-5538 GCA_037969605.1 Flavobacteriaceae bacterium | reverse complement strand
GAACAGCACAAAGATGTTCAAAAAGTATATTATCCAGGACTTAAAAGTCATCCCCAATATGAATTGGCTAAATCGCAAATGAAAGGATTTGGTGGTATGTTATCCTTCGAGTTAAATGAAGGTCTGGATGCTTTGCGGTTTCAAAAGGCATTACGACTTATCAAGCCTTCCATGAGTTTGGCAGGTGTTGAAAGCAGCATGGTTTCGCCTTATTTAACTTCGCATGCATCGTTGACTCAAGACGAAAGAGATGACAAAGGAATAAGTAATGGATTAATTCGATTTTCTGTGGGCATTGAGACTAAAAAGGATTTAATAGCTGATATTGAACAAGCTATTGCCAAGGTTAAAAAGGAATCTCTAATAACTAAAACTTAAAAATGACAAAAGGAAGATTGGAAGCATTTACAGATGGTGTATTGGCCATCATCATCACCATCATGGTCTTAGAGCTCAAAGTACCCCATGGCGGCAATTTTGAAGATTTAAAACCACTTTTTCCGGTTTTTGTAAGTTATATTTTAAGCTTTATTTATTTGGCCATTTACTGGAACAATCACCACCACATGATGCAAACAGTAAAACATGTCACAGGTAGGATTTTATGGGCCAATATGCATTTGTTATTTTGGCTGTCATTAATACCTTTTGTAACGGGTTGGATGGGTGAGAACCATTTTACTTCAGCCTCAGTTTTTTTATATGGTGTTATACTATTAGGAGCCGCAATAGCCTATTTTATACTACAAAGTTTAATCATAAAAAGTCATGGCAAAGATTCCATGTTATCAAAAGCCTTGGGTAAGGATGTAAAGGGGAAAGTTTCACCCATTTTATATATTTTAGGAATCTTGTTATCTTTTTTTAATGTATGGGCAAGTGGTGCCATATTTGTTTTGGTTGCAATTATATGGTTAATTCCAGACACTAGAATTGAAAAGGCTTTAAAAAGCGAAATACATTAATGATGAAATTAGATATACTAGCCATTGGAGCACATCCTGATGATGTGGAATTAGGTTGTGGTGCTACTTTAGCTAAGGAAGTAGCAAACGGAAAGAAAGTTGGCATTTTAGATTTAACCCAAGGTGAATTAGGAACTAGAGGGAATGAGAAGACCAGAAAAGAGGAATCTAATAAAGCCTCTAAAATATTAGGTATTGCGGTTAGAGAGAATTTAGCTTTTGCTGACGGTTTTTTTGTCAATGATAGGACCCACCAAATGGAAGTCATTAGAATGATACGTAAGTACCAGCCGGAACTTGTGATTTGCAATGCTATTGATGACAGGCACATAGATCATGAAAAAGGGAGCAAATTGGTAAGCGACGCTTGCTTTTTAAGTGGACTTATTAAAATTGAAACACAATATGATGGCATACCCCAAATACAATGGCGTCCAAAGCATGTTTATCACTATATCCAATGGAAAAATTTAGAACCGGATATTGTGGTTGATGTATCCAGTTTTATAGATAAAAAAATGGAAGCCGTATTGGCCTATAAAACACAGTTTTATGACCCAAATAGTGATGCGCCTGAAACTCCAATTTCCAGTAAAAATTTTACCGATAGTATTATCTATCGCGCAAGGGATTTGGGTAGGTTGGTAGGAGTGGAGTACGGTGAAGGGTTTACAGTAGAACGTTTTCCTGCCGTCAACAGCCTATTTGATTTAAAATAATATTTAAAAATCTTTGTATAAAAAGGGAATTCATTTACATTTGCAGTCCAATTGAAAATGGTGGTTGTAGCTCAGTTGGTTAGAGCATCGGTTTGTGGTACCGAGGGTCGCCGGTTCGAGCCCGGTCTTCCACCCAAGACGACAACAAAGTTGTGTCTTGATGCAGACCTAAGCGTCTACATCAAAAAGTAAATGCTTCTCTGAAAAGAGAAGCATTTTTTGTTAATTTGTTTTATGTATTTTGTATATATATTATATTCAGAAAAGCTAAATAAGTATTATAAAGGCTATACTAATAATGTTGAGGAGCGACTGAAGAGACACAACAGGGGTTATGAAATTTTCACATCTAGGGGCGTTCCATGGACATTGAAGTTGGTATTGGAAAAACTAACAGAACGGGAAGCTATACAATTAGAAAATAAGCTAAAGAATTTAAACAGAAAACGGTTAGAAGAATTTATAATTAGGCATGGAAGTTCGAATCTAGATGAGTAATGTAATGATACATGCTTAAGCGTCTGCACCAAAAAGTAAGAGCCTTTCAAAATTTTGAAAGGCTTTTTTTGTATTTATATATTCTGAAATTTTTTAGTCTCTGCTTAATCAACTACAATTCTTTGATCTCTATTGGCAAGTTCCCAAGCCGTATAAAAAACTAATCGGGTACGGGTTTCAAATAAATCGTATTCAATTTTGTCCGGGGTATCACTTGGTTGGTGATAATCGGCATGTGTACCACTAAAGTAGAAAATAACTGGTACATTGTTCTTGGCAAAATTGTAATGGTCAGATCTATAGTAAAAACGGTTGAGATCTTTTTTATCATTATAGGTGTAATCTAAATTTAAATGGGTATACTTTTCATTAACCATTTTAGAAATCCCATCTAATTCTTCACTCAATTTATCGGAGCCTATCAAGTAAATATAGTTTTGGTTATTTTCATGTTTTGGGTCAAATCTGCCAATCATATCCATATTCAAATTTGCAATCGTATTGGTTAAAGGAAATATAGGATCAACATCAGTATAATATTTAGAGCCTAATAGTCCTTTTTCCTCACCCGTAACATGCAAGAATAGGATAGACCGTTTGGGGCCTTGGCCCTCGTTGACAGCTATCTTAAAAGCTTCAGCTATTTCAAGCAAAGCAATGGTGCCTGAACCATCATCATCGGCCCCATAGTAAATCTGTCCATCTTTTATTCCTAGGTGATCTAAATGTGCTGAAATGACAATAATTTCATCTGGTTTTTCTGATCCTTGTATAAAAGCAACTACATTTTCTGAAGCTTCAATCCCTTTTTTGAAATACGCTTTTGGTATATCTTGAAAGTAATCATTATTTCCTAAAGGCGAAGGGATTCCCAATGACATATAATAATTTTTAAGATATTCTACTGCCTTTTTTTGCCCTGGCTCACCAGTTTCCCTACCTTCAAATTCATCGGAAGCATAGATGTAAAGCATCTCTTTTAATTCTGCCGAGGTAATGCTATTTCCATAAACCGTAGGATCAACCATTTTATTTTGGTTGTTGTTGGACTTGACAATTGTAACAGGATTTTGTTTTGCAGAACCACAATTCAATGCTGCAAGTAGGACTAGGAAAAAGGCTAGTGTTTTTTTCATTTGTATTAATAATGTTATACGTACAAATAATTATGTTGCGCGATATTACAAAAAACTAATATAAAAGCGTTTTGTGTTAGTTGTCATTTAACAAATTTTAACAGAGCAACTTTATTTATCTATAGTAATGCGTTTATCACGATTGGCCAAATACCATGCCGTGGAAAAGATAAGTTTGGTGCGTTTTTCAAGTAAAGGATAGTTTAATTTTTCAGCCGTATCAGTTGGTTGATGATAATCAGCATGTTCTCCATTGAAATAAAAAATCACTGGAATATTCTGCTGAGCAAAATTATAATGGTCAGAACGTGTATAATAGCTGTTAGTATCATCTTCATCATTATACTTATAATCCAATACAAGCTGCGTAAATTCATGATTGGCAGCCTCAGAAATAAAATGCAACTCTGTACTTAATCGGTCAGATCCTATCAAATAAATATAGTTGCTATTGGATTTATGAAACTTGTCTACCCTGCCTATCATGTCAATATTGAGGTTGGCAATGGTATTTTTAAGAGAAAAAATAGGGTGTGTTATATAATATCTGGAACCCTCCAAACCTTCTTCTTCACCTGTTAGGTGTAGAAATAAAATACTCCGCTTAGGGGCATAACCATCTTGTTTTGCGAGCTTAAAAGCTTGGGCAATTTCCAATATGGCTGCTGTTCCAGAACCATTGTCATCTGCACCATGATAGACTTGGTTCTCCTTAATACCAAGATGGTCTGAATGTGCTGAAATGATCAAAACTTCCTCGGGAAACTCAGAACCTTTTATGAAGGCCATCACATTTTGGGAACCGTTCATTTTGTTAAAAAAAAAGGATTCTGGAATACGTTGGTAGTAATCTTGCCCAAGGGGTGAAGGAATGCCTTCACGTTCATAATAATCCTTAAGATATTTTGACACTTTTTCAAAGCCTAATTCTCCGGTTTTTCGACCTTGAAATTCATTTGAAGATAAACGATAGACTTCATTTTTTAATTCTTTAGCCGTAATAGAGCTGGCGTAGGTGTTGATTTGTTGTTTATCGTTGAAGACAATACTGTCTTTAATATTTTGAATTTTAACCGAATAGCGCTCCGTAGCACATGACCCTACAAGCGACAACGCAGATGCAAAAATGAATACTTTCATGTAATAATCCCTCTGTTTTATAGCCAAATAAAATAAAAAAAAAGGGAATACCGAAGTATTCCCAAGTTTAATTTAGGATTTAACTATTCATCTATTTGAATATCTTCCAAAGTCTCTATGGCTTCCTGTTCCGATTCATTTTCTTTTTGGATAAGTTCTTCGGTGTCCCCTACTTTTACAGTATTAAAAATGGTTTTGAAGGTGGTTACAGACAATGCAATAATGGTTAACAAAAGGACCAAATGAATGGATTTTTTTGGCAATTGTTTTTGTTTTGAAATATAAAACGCAACCAAACCAAAAGCCAACGCCGCAATGGCTGGTATATAGGCAATTTTAAACAAAGGTGTTACCGCTAGGATTAGTGAAAGTATCGATGCTATAAAACCAAGTATTACAAATAGTGTTTTCATATGTTGATTAATGTTTTAATCCTGTTGCCGATTTAATCTTTAACTCTCCAGTTCCAACAGCAATCTTAAATTTTGCATAAACGGGAATTTTATTGGCATCAGCCGTAAGCCAAAGTAAATTGTCGTTATTTCCTTTTAAAACACTGCTGTTGCTTAAAGAAATGCCCAATTTATAACACTCTTTTTTTCCTAAACTGGTACTTAAAGTTTCTTTGCTCAAATACTTTACATTGATGGTTAGAGGCTCATTATCAAATAAAAAAGTAAACTTTTTAGACTCACCAGATTTCATATTTTGGAAGTCATGATTTCTGATTTGGTAAATGGTAGAGACTATATCTAGGGTGTTATCAGTTATTTTAACCGTTTTCTTTTCTTCTATATCACCAGAACGTTTCTTTTTGCGGAATATGCTTTCCACATTTTTAGACTTATGGTTAAATTTATATTGTTCAAATTTATTATAGGTGCCTTCATTAATGTCTCGTTTATATAAATAAGGGGTCAAAGTGGTAGGGCTTACATAGCTTTCATATAAATCCCTAATTTTAAAATAACTGTCAAAGCTGCTATAGGTTGAGGCAGAACATTTTAATCTTAATAAAGTAGCCGTTGAAGTTTTTACTTCACTGGTTTCCATGGTGATTTGAGCAATTTCGGTAAGTAA
>JBBKXS010000260.1:0-4437 GCA_037969605.1 Flavobacteriaceae bacterium | reverse complement strand
AGCTAACCCAATATTCTTGGGGATTAAAATGAAAAAAGGAGTTTTACTTGTCAATCTTGGATCACCAGAAAGCCCAGAACCAAAGGATGTCAAAACCTATTTGGGGGAATTTTTAATGGACGAACGTGTTATTGATGTGCCTCTGTGGGCGAGAACATTATTGGTTAAAGGGATTATATTAAACACAAGACCTAAAGCTTCTGCGGCAGCATATAAAAAAATTTGGTGGGAAGATGGATCGCCTTTAATTGTAATTTCAGAAAGGCTTAAGGATAAAATTCAACAACAAGTTGAAAACCCCGTAGCTCTTGCCATGCGTTACGGAAGCATGACCATTAAAAAAGGCCTTCAAGAATTAGTTGATAAAGGTGTTGAAGAGGTGTTTTTGATACCGTTGTATCCACAATTTGCCATGGCCACAACCGAAACCATTTTGGTATTGGCAGAACAAGTTAGAAAAGCACATTTTCCAGATTTAAAAATTAATGATTTACCAGCTTTTTATAACAGTCCTGAATACATAGATTTACTTTCCCATAGTATTTCTAGACATTTAAAAACCAAAGGATATGAACATTTATTGTTCTCTTATCACGGTGTTCCTGAACGGCATATTAGAAAAAGCGATGTCACAAAATCACATTGTAAAATTGATGGAAGCTGTTGTTTAACCCCTTCAAAAGCACATCAGTTTTGTTATCGGCATCAATGTTTGGAGGTGACGAGGTTAGTCGCTGAAAAATTAAACCTAAAAGAAGGAACGTTTTCAACTTCATTTCAATCCAGACTAGGATTTGACCCTTGGTTGCTGCCTTATACAGACAGAACTATTGAGCGATTGGGAAAGCAGGGTATTAAAAGTGTGGCCATAGTAACGCCGGCGTTTGTTAGTGATTGCTTGGAAACTTTAGAAGAAATTGCTATGGAAGGAGCTGAAATATTTCACGAAATGGGAGGACTAAATTTTACTACAGTACCTTGTTTAAACGATGATGACGAATGGGTCGCATTACTTTCAAAATGGGTGAAAGAATGGGCAATGCCTGAAACAGAAACCCAATAATGGCTAAAATTATATCCAATGATTTAGGCACTCAAGCCATAGGCAAATTGTTGATCAAACAAGCGGTTCCAGCATCTATTGGGATTTTGGTTATGTCGCTCAATATTTTAATAGATACCATATTCGTTGGAAACTGGATCGGTTCCGTTGCAATAGCTGCCATTAATGTTGTATTACCTGTTTCGTTTTTTATTGCAGCATTGGGAATGTCGATTGGTATTGGAGGGTCTTCAATTATTTCGAGAGCACTAGGTGCAAATAAGTATAGAAAAGCTCTTAAAACCTTTGGGAATCAAATTACGCTGACATTAGTTCTTACGGTTTCAATGGCAATTTTAGGATTAATATATACCGATAGTATTATATTATCCTTTGGCGGCAAAGGCGCCATTTTTGACCCTGCTAAAATCTATTACACCATAGTGTTATATGGAGTGCCTTTTTTGGGACTGTGCATGATGGGGAACACAGTTATTAGAGCGGAAGGCAAGCCAAAATTCGCTATGTACGCGATGATGATTCCTTCAGTGAGCAATTTACTTTTAGACTATATTTTTATAAATGTATTAGATTTTGGGATGGAAGGGGCAGCCTGGGCAACGACCATTTCTTATGTTATTTGTTTCTTATTTATTCTTTGGTTTTTTTCATCAAAACATTCAGAATTAAAAATCAGTTTGCATCATTTTGGACTGCATCTGCCAATTGTAAAGGAAATTGGTTCGTTAGGGTTTGTAACACTGGCTCGACAAGCTGTAGTCAGTGTCACTTATTTGTTTATGAACAATATTTTGTATGATCTAGGTGGCGAAGTATCGGTAACGGCATACGCCATAGTTGGGCGATTGCTCATGTTTGCTATGTTTCCTGTTTTGGGTATTACACAAGGATTTTTGCCAATTGCCGGGTTTAATTATGGAGCCCTAAACTATTCGAGAGTGAGGGAAACAATAAATACTGCCATAAAATATGCTACTATTTTGGCGACATTGGTGTTTATCGTTTTAATGCTCTTTCCTGAAACCATTACAAAACTGTTCACTTCAGATATTAGCGTTATAAAACAAACGCCTAGTGACATGCGATGGGTTTTTGCGGCTACACCTGTTATTGCCATTCAACTTATTGGAGCAGCTTATTTTCAGGCCATAGGGAAAGCTATTCCAGCTCTATTATTGACCTTGACCCGTCAAGGAATTTTCTTTATTCCGCTAATTTTAATTCTTCCAAAATTTTATGGCGAACTTGGTGTTTGGATGTCCTTTCCAATTTCCGATGTGTTGGCAACTATAGTAACAGCCTATTTTTTAAGAAGAGAAATGTCGTTAAATTTAAAGGCAAAAGAATAATAATAGTTTATAATTCATATTTTTAGAGCACTTTAACCAAACCAAGATTATCATGCGATTCAAAATTTTTACCCTTTTATTATTCTTTATAGTTGCAACTTTTGTGCAAACCAATGCCCAAACATTTAATGAAGAACAATATTCTGCTATAGAATACAGACTTATTGGGCCATTTAGAGGTGGGAGAAGTGCTGCGGTTACAGGCGTTCCAAACCAACCTAACTTATTTTATTTTGGTTCAACAGGTGGAGGTGTTTGGAAAACTTTAGATGGAGGTCGTACTTGGGACAATATATCTGATGGGTTTTTTGGTGGAAGCATAGGAGCTATTTCTGTAGCTAAAAGCGATCCTAATGTCATTTATGTTGGTGGTGGAGAAAAAACAGTAAGAGGAAATGTGTCTTCAGGTTATGGAGTTTGGAAAAGTGAGGATGCTGGTAAAACCTGGAAAGAAGCCGGTTTAAAAAACTCACGTCATGTGCCAAGGATCGCAATAGATCCAACAAACTATAATATAGTGTACACTGCTGTCCTAGGAGATATCTATAAGCCCACTCAAGACAGGGGTGTCTATAAAAGTATTGATGGTGGTAAAACTTGGAAAAAGGTACTTTTTTCAAATGAACAAGCGGGAGCCACAGATTTGTTGATTGATCCTACAAATCCAAGAATTTTGTATGCTTCAACTTGGAGAATTCAAAGGACACCTTACAGTTTAAGCTCTGGAGGTGATGGTTCAGCACTTTGGAAAAGTACAGATAGTGGTGAAACTTGGAAAGAAATTTCAAAAAACAAAGGGTTTCCTGAAGACACTCTAGGAATAATTGGAGTCACAGTCTCACCTTTAAATAACCAACGCGTATGGGCAATGATTGAAAACAAGGAAAAAGGCGGATTGTATAGAAGTGATGATGGTGGTGAAAACTGGACCTTGGTCAATAGTGACAGAAGTTTGCGTCAACGTGCTTGGTATTATACGCGAGTGTATGCCGACACGAAAGATGTAGATGTTGTATACGTGATGAATGTTAGTTATCATAAAAGTACAGACGGAGGTATAACTTTTAGCTCGCATAATGCACCCCACGGAGACCACCATGATTTATGGATTGCTCCCGAAGACTCTAACAGAATGATTATTGGAGATGATGGAGGTGCTCAAACAACCTATGATGGAGGTGAAACCTGGAGTACCTATCACAATCAACCAACGGCACAATTTTATAGGGTCACAACAGATAATCATTTTCCGTATCGCATTTATGCTGCGCAACAAGACAACTCGACGGTAAGGATTTCTCATCGTTCCGATGGCTCGTCTATTTCAGAAGACGATTGGGAAGCGACTGCAGGAGGAGAATCAGCCCATATCGCTATTGATCCAAAAAATGATGACATTGTTTATGGTGGTAGTTATGATGGTTTTCTAACCAGAGTAAACCATAAAACGGGTACAGTAAGAGCGATCAACGTCTGGCCTGATAACCCAATGGGAGCAGGGGCAGAAGCCATGAAATATCGCTTTCAGTGGAACTTTCCTATTGTATTTTCAAAACACAACTCCAATCGCTTATAGACCTTTTCCCAGCATGTTCATGTCACCGAAAATGAAGGACAATCGTGGAAGATAGTTAGCCCTGATTTGACACGGAACGATCCGGAAAAACTAAAATCGTCTGGTGGCCCAATTACTCAAGATAATACTTCGGTAGAATATTATTGTACCATTTTTGCAGCCAATGAGTCGCCTTTAAAAGAAGGCTTATTATGGGTTGGAAGTGATGATGGATTGCTTCATGTTACCCAGAACGGAGGGCAAACTTGGGAGAACGTAACGCCCAAAGGTATGCCAGAATGGATGATGATCAATAGTGTGGAACCAAGTGCTTTTGATGCTGGAACGTGTTATGTGGCAGGAACTAGATATAAGTTGGGTGATTTTTCACCTTATTTATACAAGACCACAGATTATGGAAAAACCTGGACCAAAATGACCAACGGAATTAATTCAGAACATTTCACAAG
>JBBKXS010000259.1:0-16762 GCA_037969605.1 Flavobacteriaceae bacterium | reverse complement strand
CTAAAGCCAAATGTGGCAATATGACGTCCAAGGTTTCCTTGTCTAAACTCGTTATAATAAACGCCCCAAGGGTTAACACCATCCAAAGCTTTTACAGTTTTACTTTCTCTTTCAAAGAAGGTATTTACTCCAGGTGATGGCCCATCCACAACTTCATAATATCTTACAAATAATATTGGATATTTAGAATTGTCACCATCAAGCATGTCGGTATTGTTTAGCTTTTTGTCAGCTTTCCAATACTCTACAGTATTGGTCTCTTTGATATAGGGCTCAACATTGTCCCTCCAATCTTCATCATGACCTCCAACAGATGGTCTTTTATCCAAATCGGAATAGGTCAATGCTCCCATTTCCCAAATAATTTTCCCAGCATTGGGTCCTGTAGTA
This sequence comes from Flavobacteriaceae bacterium, assembly GCA_037969605.1. Taxonomy (GTDB): domain Bacteria; phylum Bacteroidota; class Bacteroidia; order Flavobacteriales; family Flavobacteriaceae; genus Geojedonia. The sequence continues at coordinate 16,372 of JBBKXS010000259.1, read as the reverse complement.
ATATTATAAACTGTAGCTTTATGAGGCCCAGTCTTATGGTAAGTTTGATTGTGCTTCCTCAAATTAACTTGCAATATTTTAAGTTTAGTATTATCTGGAGTAAGCATAATATCTTCCCACATTTTATAAGACTTATCATCGTCTTGCGCATTTACGGTTAACATGGTTCCAAAAACTATGGCAACCATCGTTAATAATGAAATTGTTTTTTTAATCATAAAAATAGTTTTGTTGATTAGTAAACATCATGCAACTATTGCACAATGTGTAATTTTGTAAATAAATGTATTATATCATTTATAAATAAATGGAAAATAAAACAACCCATTTAAGATAAAGGATCAGTTTTGGAGTTGGTTAAAGATACAAAAATATTTAGATACCTTAACGATAATTGTATTTGGGTCTTTTACAAACCAAAACCTCTCAAGCTTGAGAGGTTTTGACATATGTTTATACTATTATTTATTTTGAAAAATAGATGTAGATTGCAATTACAACAGAACAAATCAACAATCCAGCCAATTTAACATGTTTCCAAGGTGCGATATTAACTTGCTCCGTATATTCTTGAACATAGGCTTCTTTTCTTGGATAGAATTTCCCTATAATGAGCATTATTAAAATATTTGCAACGAACAATATCGCCATGACATGTAAATAATGTGGATATGCACCTGCCTCCACTAATTTTAATGCCTCCGAATCTGTCACTCCAGATACTATTGCTTCTTCCACTGCTTTTTCAATTCTACTTGGGCCAATCCAAAATTGACTGATTATGTACATTACTGAGCCTGATATAATTCCTATTTTGGCTGCAATGGCTGGAACTCTTTTGGTTAAATATCCTACTACAATAATACTTAGAATAGGTATGCTATAAATTCCATTAATTTCCTGTAAATATTTAAACAGACTTCCCGCATTCTCAATTAACGGTGCAATAAACATAGCAGCCAAGGCCAAACAAATACCAAATATTTTTCCATATTTAACAACTGTTTTCTCTGGCGCTTCTTTATTAATATGTTGCTTATAAATATCTATACCAAATAGGGTAACCGAGCTATTTAATACACTATTAAATGAACTTAAAATAGCACCAAATAAAACTGCTGCAAAAAAGCCTACAAGATATTTAGGTAAAACCGCACGAACTAATTCTGGATAGGCAAGGTCACTTGAAGCCAACTCACCGTTAAAGTAATGGTATGCAATCATTCCTGGTAATACCAAAATTAATGGGCCTAAAATTTTTATAACCGACGCAAGTACTAAACCTTTTTGACCTTCGGCCAAATTTTTGGCGCCTAATGCCCTTTGAATAATCTGTTGATTAGTTCCCCAATAAAATAGTTGAACCAACATCATTCCCGTAAAAATGGTAGAAAACGGAACTTCCTGACCAAAATTACCCGTTGAATCAAAACGTTCAGGATTGGAGGACATTAAGACATCCAAACCACCAAAAACCGATCCATCACCGATGGCCATCAATCCGAAAATTGGAATAAGAATTCCTCCAGTCAATAGGCCAATAGCATTAATGGAATCTGATACTACAACCGCTTTTAATCCTCCAAAAATTGCATAAATCGAACCAATGATTCCAATACCCCAAATGCAAATAACTATAGCAGTGGAATTTGAAACATTTAACAAGGTAGGCACATCAAACATACCGCTAATGGCAACAGATCCAGAGTATAAAATTACAGGTAATAGTACAACTACATAACCAGTTAAAAACAAGCCCGACGTAATAGTTTTTGTTGCAACATCAAATCTTCCAGCCAAAAATTGTGGGATTGTAGTTAATCCGCCTTTAAGATATCTAGGCAATAAAAAAATAGCCGTAACTATCATGGCTAAGGCAGCTAAAGTTTCCCATGCCATGACTGATAAACCATCGGTATATGCACTACCATTTAAACCTACAATTTGCTCGGTTGATAAATTGGTCAATAGTAAAGATCCTGCAATAACACCAGCAGTTAAACTTCGACCTCCAAGAAAATATCCATCTGAAGATTTTTCGTCAGTTTTACGAGTGGCATAATAGGATATTATAGCCACTAAAGCCGTAAACCCCACAAAAGATAAGATTCCAATCATAATAATTTAGTTAGTTAATGTAGTTTTATGCTTGAATAATAATTTGGGAAGATACTAAAAAAAAGACGCATGTGCTTTTACACTAATCTAAAAGGACAATTATTTTCAAATTGATAAAAAATTAAGAGATTAGTTGCTAATTTCGCAACAAAACAATTTTATTTGGCAATTATAAAGTTTTTAATTTCTTGATTGCCAATTAATCAAATTATACAAAAAAATCCCTCATAATGAGAGATTTCTTGTATTTATATTAAGCACCGTTCATTCCGAGTTGCTTCTTTTTTTCGTTTCGGCTGTTTGCGAGCTGATTTTTGAATTCAGACAAACGCTCAAGTTCTGCTTTAATTTCTTGACTTCTCTGCGTAAGTCTTTGAGAATTTTCTTCACGAGCCTTTTCATTTAATGCTTTATATTCATTAATCAAGGCTTCCTTTTCTATGCGTTTTCTTAATTTTCTTTCTTCCTTCAATTTTTGAAAATATTCGAAAGAATAAGCATAAATATACATGCCTATAAACAATAACGCAATTGCTATTAAAATTATACCACCGTTTTTCATAATAATTTATACTATTAAACAATTATTAATTGATCTAAGATTTAGGTTACAAATAAATCATGATACAATGTTACTAAAATAAGCATTCTATTGAAAAAATACTAGTTTAAGCGTTAAAAATTTAAGTTTAACTTTGGAAACTCGCAAAAAAATCGGTTGTTATTCAAGAATATTATGGATTCCCATTAAAATAATCCAAACCCGACTTAAGCCAATTGTAATAGTCATCTACATTTGGAGTATAGGCTGTAATATGATTTAACAATTGCATGTCTTGGTTCAACAATACATAAAACGGCTGTGAATTATTTTGAAAATTAATGGTTTGCAATGTTGCCCATTTATCCCCAATGGTTTTTATTTTTTTTATGGTTCCGTTGGGTTTTATATATTCAAATTTCTCAATTTCATCCAACTCCTTCCTGTCGTCTACATATAGAGAAATGATAATATAATCTTTACTTAGTATATCATATACCTTGGCACTACTCCAGACCTGTTCCTCCATCTTTCTACAATTCACACAAGCCCAACCTGTGAAATCCAGCATGATGGGTTTGTTTTCCAATTTGGCCGCAGCAAGACCTTCATCTAAATCCTTATAGCAATTTAATCCTAATGGACAGTCTGTTGCCTTATCATAATAACTATAAAATAATGGTGGTGGAAATCCACTTAAGAGTTTCAGATTTGCATATTTTGTATTGGTCAGACCAGGTAATAAATAGATGACTGTGGCAATTGTTAAAATACCAAAAGCAATCCTACCCTTACTTAATTTTTGTAAAGGACCATCATGCGGAAACTTGATTTTTCCAAATAAATATAGTGCTAATCCTATTCCTGTAACGATCCAAAGACCTATAAAAAGTTCTCGTTTTAAAAGCCCCCAATGCTCTACCAAATCGGCATTCGACAGAAACTTTAAAGCCAAGGCCAATTCTATAAAACCCAAAACCACTTTAACCGTGTTTAGCCAACCTCCAGATTTTGGCAAGGAGTTTAACCATTTAGGAAACATGGCAAATAATGTAAACGGCAATGCCAATGCAAGGCCAAAACCGCTCATACCCAATGTCAATTGAGTTGCTCCTCCATCGGTTGACAAAGAACTTCCCAGCAAAGTTCCTAAAATCGGACCTGTACATGAAAACGATACAATAGCCAAGGTTAATGCCATAAAGAACACACCTATCAAACCTCCTATTTTATTCGCTTTGCTATCCAAGGCATTGCTCCATGACGCTGGAAGTGTCAATTCATAATATCCGAAAAATGAAAAGGCAAAAACCAAGAATATAACAAAGAATAGTACATTTAAGGTGACATTTGTAGAAACATTGTTCAAGAATTCAGGATCCAATGAATCTAAAACATGAAACGGTAGACTCAATAAAAAATAAATAAGAAATATAAAAAATCCATATAATATTGAATTGGCCATTCCCTTCTGAGTATTGCTAGCACTTTTTGAGAAAAAAGAAACCGTTAGTGGAATCATAGGAAAAACACAAGGCGTGAGCAAAGCAATAAAGCCTCCTAAAAAGCCTAATAAAAAAATGGTGAAATTACTTTTTTCCTTGACTTCCTCAAATTTAAAGTTTTCCTGGCCAGTGATTTTTAAGTTTAATTTATCCGATAATAATCTGCTGTTATCATCTATACTGTGCGGTGTTGTGCCTATAGTTGATTGCTCCGATGTGTCTAAGGCAAAAATCAATTCTACCTCCTCTGGTGCTAAACATTTTTCGTCATCACATACTGAATAAAACACTGTTGCCTTAATAGATTTTAAATCCGTATTTAATAATTTAACATGCTGTTTAAATATTGCCTCATCACTAAAGTTTTTAAGCTCAATTTTAAAAATTGGATCAAAATGTGGAGCAACTATAGGCTCATCGGTTTTACCAAGTAATTCATAATTATTGTCCGACTCAAGAAATGAGAATTCGGTTGGAATTGGTCCCAAAACATTTTCATCAAAGGTTTCCTGTGAAGGTAAGTGCCATCCCTTTTCAAGAGTGGCAATTGAAATTAAATTATATTCGGAATCAGAAATTTTTTCAATAGAAGTTGACCATTTAATTGGATCAAAAATTTGGGCATTTAACCATGAAATTGAAAGTAAAAAAAAGAAGAGGCTAATTAAAAATCTGTTCATCAATAAATGTTTTACATAATCCCAATTCAGGTTATAATGTGGATCTGTATGTTTTATGGCAAATTTAAAGGAAGTTGTATGATTAAACTTATAAAGATTTCATAAAATTAACTCTTTGACAAATATAAAAATACACTAATCTGAAACTTCTTTTATTACGAATACATATACAGGAAAGTGATCACTAAATCCATCTGAAAAACCACCATCGGCCCAACTTCTAAAGGGATAACCTTTCCAGCGACCTGTTTTCGTAGTTAAATAGGACTTGTTATAAATAAATGCTTTGTAAAACTTATAGGTAGAAAAATCTTTGTCCAATAAGGGTTTGGTCATCAAAATTTGATCAAACAAACTCCAAGCATCTCTGTAGGCGTTGGTTCCCAGTCCTTTTTTATAAAAATTTTCATATGGATTAAAAATTCCTTTTAACTGTACCTTGTCTCTATCTTTTTCAGCTTTTAAAATATCTTTTATGCTCGCATTTATGGGATCATCATTCAAATCTCCCATAGTGATAATTTTAGCATAAGGATCAATTGCTTGTAAAGAATCAATAAGGTGTTTATTTAACTTCGCTGCCGCCTCACGTTTCGATCTGCTTCTGGCCTCACCTCCACTCCTAGAAGGCCAGTGGTTTACGATTACATGAATTAAATCTCCATCTAGTTTACCAGTAACCAACAATTGATCTCGGGTATATACACGTTTTCTTGTAATGTCATCATAAATTTTGAGCTCATGTTTGCTTGAACTCATAGGCTGAAATAAGGCTTTTTGATATAGAAGCCCAACATCTATTCCTCTGGCATCGGGCGAATCAAAATGGACAATTCCATAATCTTTACTCAACAATAAAGGATCATTTATTAAATCTACCAACACATCTCTGTTTTCTACCTCTGAAACTCCTAAAATTGCAGGTGAATTTTTTGCTTCATCTGCTCCAATGTCTGCAATGACTCTCGCCATATTATGAACCTTCATTTTATAGGCATCTGCCCTATTGACCTTCATCTCCATTATCGGGCTAGCTTCATCAAATTTGGTGGCATCGTTTATAGTATCAAATAAATTTTCTAGGTTATAAAACGCAATCGTATTGATTTTAAATTTCTTTTTTTCCTGTGCATTAAGGAACGTAAAGACTAATAAAAAGATAATGATGAGAGGCTGTTTCAAATTTTTCATTTAACTGAATATTATTTTAACACAATAGTTCTTACAAATATTTAGCCAAATGTAGATATTTATTAGAAATAATGTAAATTTGCTACCCTTAAAATGCCTATCAATTTAAGGCAAAAGACTATTAATTTTAAATTTACGTATGAAAAAAAGGCTTTTTATTTTCTTTTTCGGAATTTTTTCATCAATCACTATGTTGGCTCAACAAACTAGTGTCAAAGGAAGTGTAAAAGATGCAGTTACTCTTGAGCCTATTGCTGATGTTATGATTACCATTGAAGAAACACAACAATCAACCACTACCAATGCTTTAGGTGAATTTGCGTTTTCGGCAAATATTCCCTTAGGTGAACAAGTTTTGAGCATCTATAAAATAGGTTATTTTGCAAAACGCTATCCCATAGTAGTCAACCAAGGAAAAACTGTAAACATTACGGATATGACATTAGATATAGATATATCCAATGATTCCGATTTGTTTACCATTTCCCTCTCTGATGATGAGTTGAATGATGACTCCGGTGGTGCAGATAATATCTCTGGATTATTATCCTCATCACAAGATGTATTTCAGCGTACTGCAGCATTTGAGTTTAGTTCTTCTTTTTTTAACGTTAGAGGGTTAGATTCCGATAATGGCACTGTTTTGATCAATGGTGTTGAGATGAATAAACTCTATAATGGAAGGCCACAATGGAGCAATTGGGGAGGCTTGAACGATGTTCTAAGAAATCAAGAACTTTCATCAGGATTGACGCCATCCAATTATAATTTTGGAGGTATTTTGGGATCTACAAATATGAATACTAGAGCATCTGCTTATAGAGAAGGTGGTCAATTGACCTATTCCTCCTCAGACCGAAGTTATTCTAACCGCTTAATGGCAAGTTATGCAACTGGTTTAATTGAAGACGGTTGGGCTTTTACAATGATGATTGGAAGACGATGGGGCAATGAAGGCTATCAAGATGCAACACTATACGACTCAAAATCATTTTTTGCTTCTGTAGAGAAAAAAATAAACGACAAACATAGCATTAACTTTACTTCTATATATGCACCCAACAAAAGAGGAAAATCATCCCCTAATACGCAGGAAGTCTATGATTTAAAAGGCATCAAGTACAACGAATACTGGGGCAATTTAGATGGTGAAAAACGCAATTCCCGCATAAAAGAAGTTATAGAGCCTATTTTGATGTTAAACCATTATTGGGATATGTCTTCCAAAACTAGCGTAAATACAAATATTGCATACCAGTTTGGAACCATGGGTAATAGCCGTTTAGATTATTCTGGAGGGGCTAATCCAAGTCCATCTTATTATCAAAAACTTCCAAGTTATGCCTTATCCGACCCAAATGGACCAGATTATTCCTCAGCTTATCAATTGGAGCAAAACTTCCTTAATGATGGACAAATTGATTGGGAACGAATTTTAGACGCCAATCTAACTAATAATATTTCAGATCAATACGCTGCTTACGTTCTATATGAAGACCGAAGTGATGATACACAGTTGACCTTAAATTCTATTTTAAGTTCAGAGCTTAATGAAAATATTTTGCTGAATGCAGCTATTAATTACAAAACATTAAAATCTGAAAATTTTGGCGAAATCATCGATGTTCTAGGCTCAAATACGGGAGTATTCAATGTCGATTCTTTTGATAATTATCAATATGATTCTCAAAACCCTAATCGTATTGCAGGTAAAGGTGAAAAGTACCGGTACAATTACAATTTGTTTGCAGATGTTATTTCAGGCTACGCACAAGCACAATTTAAATATAATAAGGTAGATTTTTATCTATCAGGAAGTGTTACCAATACAACATATCAAAGAGATGGTTTATGGGAACACAGTAGATTTCCTGGAGCAGCTTCATTTGGCAAAGGCGACAAATTGTCTTTTACAGGGATTGGGGCAAAGGGTGGAGCTACCTATAAAATCACTGGAAAGCATTTATTTGATGTTAACGCCGGATATATTACCCGAGCACCTTCATTGCGTAATACTTATTCAAATTCAAGAGAAAATCATAATATAGTAAGAAATATTGAAGAAGAAAAAATAAGTTCTGTTGATGCCAGTTACATCTTTAGATCTCCTATCGTAAAAGCAAAAATCACAGGTTTTTATTCTAAAATTGAAGATGCCAATGAAGTTGGATTTTTCTTCGCAGATGGCTTAAGCGGTGATGAAATCGAAAACAATGATACATCGGCTTTTGTTCAAGAAGTACTGCAGGGCATTGACAAAAAGAATATTGGCGTGGAAATTGGAATTGAAGCACAAGTAACTCCAACAATAAAACTTAAAGGAGCTGCTTCAATTGGTCAGTATACTTATGATAATAATCCAAATCTTTACCTTACCTCAGCAAGTTTTACAAGTCCTAGCGGGTCTATTAATTATGGAGAAGCCAACCTCAAAAATTACAAGATTGCAGGTGGACCTCAACGCGCATATTCTGCAGGATTTGAATATCGTGATCCCGATTTTTGGTGGGTTGGTGCTACAGCAAATTTTTTCACAAACACTTATTTAGATATCAATACCTTAACAAGAACTGAAAATTTCTATTTAGATGCAGATGGTTTGCCTTTTAATGATTATAACCCTGAATTGGCCAATCAATTGTTAAAACAAGAAAAATTTGACGACTATATGGTGGTCAATCTTATAGGTGGAAAATCTTGGAAAATCGATGATTATTTCGTCGGTTTTTTTGCGAGCATAGGGAATGTTCTCGACCAGCAATATAAAACTGGAGGCTTTGAGCAAGGTCGTAATGCCAATTATCGTGAATTAAGAGATGATAACGCTCATCCTAAAAGAGTTTTTGGACCAAAATATTGGTACGGGCGTGGAGCTAATTACTTTGTTAATGTATACTTTAGATTTTAAAAAAATTAAATATGAAAACTATAATATCAACACCTTTCAAAATGAATAAAATTTTAACCCTAATATTCATAGCAGCAATTGCCATGACATCATGCGTGCAAGATGATGACTATACTATTCCTGAAAGTTTAGGAGCTGAAGAAAATGTACGCTTAGAAGCACTTTTAAACAGTGGAGCCACTGACGTAACCATTGCAGAATTAAAAAATCAATTTGTTCCTGGTCAAGTTACTGAAATTGTCTCAAACATTTACGTTAAAGGCTATGTTAGCTCTTCGGATGCTACTGGTAATTTCTATAAAGAATTTTACATGCAAGATGCACCACAAAACCCCACTGCGGCTATAAAAGTTGTGCTTAACCAAATAGATTCATATAATCAATTTAATGTTGGAAGAGAAATATACATAGCTCTTAAAGGTCTTTATATTGGTGAAGTAAGAACAAATGACGATGTCATTACAATTGGAGGTATTGCTAATGCTGATAGCGAAGTTGAGGCCATGACCGCCAATCAAATCCCTTCGCATCTATTCAGATCCACAATTACTGAAACCATGGTACCATTTCCAGTCACTTTATCTGGAATTACCGACAATCATATTGGTATGTTAGTAACTATAGACAATGTAGAATTTACACCGGATTTAGCAGGAAAGTCTTATGTAGATGCTATAGACGATTTTGATACTCAAAGATCTTTACAATCTTGTGGCGGTTTTAACTATTCATTTTTTAGTCTTGAAACCAGCTCATTCGCTACTTTTAAACAAGAAACATTACCTTCAGGAGGTGGCTCTATTACAGCAATAGTATCAAAAACATTTAATGGTAGTAATTTGGTATTAGTCTTAAATAACCTAGATGGTGTGAATTTAAATGGTGGGAGATGCAGTCTTTTAGATCCTGCAGATTTTTCTCCTATTTTAAGCGAAGATTTCGAATCGTCAACAAACAATGCCAATATCAATATACCCGGATGGACCAATTTTGCTGAAGCTGGAACCCGTGTATGGCGAGTCATTACTACAACCGATTCCGGAAATGCTGGAAGCAAAATCGCATCGATGGGTGCATTTAATTCTGGACAGGCCAGCAATATTGTTTGGTTAATATCACCATCCATTAATTTAGACGCACAAGATTTAGAGTTTTTAAATTTCCAATCATCCAATAGTTTTTCTGATGATAGTGAATTAGAAGTTCTTATTTCAACCAATTGGGACGGCACAACTGGAAACATTTCTAGTGCATCGTGGACAACTCTTCCAGCGGCAATAGTAAGCGATGGAGAATATTTTCAAAATTGGGTGGACTCTGGTTTAATAGATTTGAGTAACTATTCAGGAACAGCTTATATAGCATTTAAATATATTGGAGGGGACAATGCAGCTAATACTATTGACGGAAATTATGAAATCGATAATTTCAAAGTTTTGGTGCAGAACTAACTTTAAATAAAATTTAATTCAAAACCTGCTACCTTACTAGCAGGTTTTGTTTTTTAGATACTCAAACACTCATTTATGACATTTTTTGATACCGCTTTTTACCGTGTTTTTAAATACTACAAAAACAATCCTAAATTAAATGCTAATGCCATTGCAATCTACTACATTACAAGCTTGCATTTATCCTTGCTATGTTTAATTGGAGCATTTTTAATGTTGTTTTTAAATGAATTAAACGTATCTCCCCTAAGTTCAGATAAAGCCTGGATGTTATTCATCATTACCGCAATTATTATCTATTTCAGGAATTGGATTCAATACAGCGGTAAAAAACGAACTATTTTAAATGTAAAGCTTCGTCAATCTAAAGATGAAACCACCAGTATTTGGTTACTTTGGTCATTGCCAATTGTATGCATAGGCCTTACCCTTGTAATTTTAGAAAAGTTTTAATCGTTTTCATTTTTCCCAAGTATCATATAAACTGGAAAATGGTCACTAAACCCACCCATATATTTTTTACCAACATAAGTTCTAAAGGGTTGCCCCTTATATTTTCCATGAAATTGGGTTACAAATTTATCGTCAAAAATATGGGTGCTTTCAAAATGATAGCCATTTTGTTCTACACTTATCAGATTATTAGAAATGATAATCTGGTCAAAAAGATTCCATTTAAAATCGTGGTTTAGGCTTCCCCTTTCATTTGTCAAAAGCATCTCTGTTGAATTGAACAGGTCTCCATTATCAATTAAATACTGAATACTAGAATTATTTGGATTATCATTAAAATCCCCTATAATGATTATTTTAGGAGTTACATTGGTCTATTTTAGTTTTGAAATAATTTCCAATACTTTTTTTGCTGCAATTATTCGTTTATAAGATGTCACTTCGTCACCATCACGACGTGATGGCCAATGATTGACAATGACATGAATAGGGTCACCGTCCAAAAATCCAGATACCAATAAAATATCTCTTATGAAATCTCTTACACCTTCAGGAGTTTCTATATAAATTGTAAATGTTTCTGAGGACTCTACTTTAAATTCATCTTTATTGTACAATAGGGCCACATCAATCCCCCGCTCGTCAGTGGAATCATAATGCACAAAACTGTAGTTATAAGTTGATAATTCTTCGTTTTGAATTAAATCTCTTAACACTGAGTCATTTTCAACCTCAGCTAATCCTACAATCGTTGGGGTTTTATTTGAAATTTCAAAGCCAATTTTTGAGATTACAGAAGCGAGTTTATAAATTTTTCGATCATAACGATTTTTGGTCCATTTTTTTTTCGACGTAGGTAAAAAATCATTATCATTTGTGTGTTCATCATTATAAATATCAAAAAGATTTTCAATATTGTAAAACGCTATGGTCTGTAATTTTTTTTCTGACCCTGAAGTATTCAAATTATATATTTTAAGTCTTAAAAATACTAAAACACATGGGTTCAATTATGTAACTTTGCATATTATTTTAATTTATGCTAGAACAAAGAGAGATCGATTTAGAAAAAGCCGTTTTAATTGGTGTCATTACAAAAGAACAAGACGAAACTAAATCCAAAGAATTTTTGGACGAATTGGAATTTTTAACATTTACAGCAGGTGGTGAAGTAGTAAAACGCTTTACCCAAAAAATGGAGATGCCCAACCCCAAAACTTTTATTGGAACTGGTAAAATTGAAGATGTTCAGCATTTTATAAAAGAAAATGAAATTGGAACCGCCATATTTGATGATGAACTGTCTGCTGCCCAAGAGCGTAATATCAGCAAAATATTGGGCTGCAAAGTTTTGGATCGCACCAATCTCATTCTCGATATTTTTGCCCAACGTGCCCAAACTAGTTATGCTCGTACTCAAGTTGAGCTGGCACAATGTGAATATTTGTTACCTAGATTAAAAGGAATGTGGACTCACCTTGAACGTCAAAAAGGAGGTATTGGAATGCGTGGTCCTGGTGAAACCGAAATTGAAACGGATAGACGAATTGTCCGCGAAAGAATTGCATTGCTTAAAGAGAAAATAAAAACCATCGATAAACAAATGGGCGTTCAACGTGGTAATCGTGGTAAAATGGTACGTGTGGCTTTGGTTGGATATACCAATGTTGGAAAATCCACATTAATGAATGTAGTCAGCAAAAGTGAGGTCTTTGCTGAAAATAAGCTGTTTGCAACCTTGGACACAACCGTTAGAAAAGTGGTCGTTCAAAACCTCCCCTTTTTATTGTCCGATACCGTTGGATTTATCAGAAAACTCCCAACACAATTAATAGAATCCTTTAAAAGCACTTTGGATGAAGTTAGGGAAGCTGATCTATTGCTTCATGTGGTAGACATTTCCCATCCAAATTTTGAAGGACATATTGAATCGGTCAACAAAATTTTGGATGAAATCGATAGCGCTGATAAACCAACTATTATGGTATTCAATAAGATTGATGCTTATCAACCCGAACCTTTTGATGAACACGACTTGATCGTTGAAAAAACTAAAGCCCACAACTCCCTTGAGGAATGGAAACGAACTTGGATGAGCAGAGTTGGCAACAATGCCTTGTTTATTTCTGCCTTAAACAAAGAAAATCTTGAAGGCTTTAAAAAACGAGTTTATGACGAAGTAAGACAAATACACATTTCCCGTTTTCCGTACAATCATTTTTTATACCCAGACTACGACGAAAACATTTAATGCCATAAACAGAACCAAAAATTAACAACACAATTTTTTTTCTAATAATTTAATTCATTTCACGTTACAAAGAGTAAATATGAACATAAGATTAATACTCAAAAAGAAATGGATAAAGTGGCCTACTATTGTTATTGTTGGAATCTTAATTTTTTTTACAACACTTTACATCGGGTCTTATTTGGGAGTTTTTGGCAAACTTCCTTCCAATGAGGATTTAAGCACATTAAATCAAGCCGAAGCAACTCAGGTGTTAGATAAAGATGGTCATTTAATTGGTAAATATTATATCTACGACAGGCAGCCTTTAACTTATAACGATTTTCCACAGTATCTTATAGATGCTTTAGTCGCGACCGAAGATATAAGGTTTTATGAACACAATGGTGTAGATAATATCAGTTTATTTAGAGTCTTTTTTAAGAATATTATTTTACAAGATAAATCTTCAGGAGGAGGTAGTACCATTACCTTACAGCTTGCTAAAAACCTATACGGAAGAGAAAATCACATGCTATTTAGCTTGCTTATTAATAAATTTAAGGAGTCCTTTATAGCAAGACGTATTGAAGATATTTATTCAAAAAAAGAAATTCTCACACTTTATCTCAATACTGTTCCCTTTCCAGATAACACTTATGGAATAGAAAGTGCCGCACGAAAATTTTTTAATAAACCCACATCAGATTTAACACTTTCGGAAATCGCTATTCTTATTGGAACATTAAAAGCTAATAATTTTTACAACCCTAGACTCCATCAAGAGCGCAGTCAATTGCGAAGAAATGTTGTGTTAAACCAAATGGTAAAATATGGATATATTGCTCAAGACACGGCAAAACTATATACAAACCAAAATATAATATTAGATTATCAATCCTTTAATCATGATTTGGGATTGGCACCTTATTTTAGAGAACAGGTAAAAAAGGAATTGACCGAGATTTTAAAGACCCATAAAAAACCAGATGGGGAATTTTACCATTTATATAAAGACGGCTTAATTGTTCACACTACCTTAGATTATACTATGCAAGAGCTAGCCGAGGATGCTATGAAAGAACATCTTGAGAATCTACAAGATGCTTACGAAAAGTCCTATGGAAACCATGCCCCTTGGAAAACCAATAAAACCATTATTGATAAAGCTATCAAGGAACTTTCTATATACAAATCGTTTAAAAAGATAGGCTTATCTGATGCTCAAATTAAAGATTCTCTGTCTGTAAAACGAGATATGACTTTATTTGAATGGGAAGGGGACCTAACACAAAAAGCTTCTGTAATGGATAGCTTACAACATTTTTTAAAGTTTTTAAATACTGGAATGATTGCCATAGAACCTTCAACTGGTGAAATAAGAACTTATATCGGTGGTATAGATTATAGATATTTTAAATATGACCATGTTTCTCAAAGTGAAAGACAAGTAGGCTCAACCTTTAAACCCTTTGTATATACAGCTGCTATTGAAGATGGTATGAAACCTTGTACTTATTTTTCTTCAGCTGAAGTAACTTATACTAATTTTGATGATTGGACGCCTTCAAATTCTGGAAATGAGGAAGAAGATATTAATTATAATCTTGAAACAGCTTTAAGCAATTCTATTAATACAATAGCTGTAAAAGTTTTAAATAAAGTGGGCATTACTAAAGTGATAGAGCAGACAAAAAAAGTTGGAATTAACAAACAGCTACCTCACTTACCATCTTTAGCTTTGGGAGTTGCAGAAATTAATTTAAAAGAACTGGCTGGGGCTTTTGCTAGTTATGTTAACAATAGCAAAGGTGTAAAGCCATATTGCATTACGAAGATTGAAGATAAAAATGGAAAGCTTATAGCATCTGTTGAACCACAAGTGGTTCAACATCCTGCTTATAGTAATTATACAAGGCAAGTGCTTTTAGAAATGATGAAATCTACTGTTAATAAAGGCACTGCAATTAGGTTAAGAACAACCTACAATCTTAAGAATGAAATAGCTGGTAAAACGGGTACAACTCAAGACAATAAGGATGGTTGGTTTGTAGGTTTAACCCCAAAAATGGTTGTTGTTACATGGGTTGGAAATGATAATCATAATATTGGGTTTAAAACTACTGCGTTAGGGCAAGGCGCAAATTCCGCATTGCCAATTTTTGCAAAATTTTACCAAAAGCTAAATGATAACCTTGATTTTAATGACATAACAAAAAGCAGTTTTGAAAAACCAGCAAAAGAAGTATTGGAAGATTTAGACTGTAAGCCTGAAAAAAAGGATGGCTTTTTTAAACGGCTTTTTGGCAAAAAAAATAAAGAGAAAAAATTTGATGAAATTAATTGAAGCATAAAGTATGTTAAAAAGAATAGGCCATACCAAATAGCCAGTAAGTTTGCAATTCATGACTTATATTATCGAAAGTTGGCATTGGATTGGTACCAGAACTATCCCATTGATTAAAAGCATAGTTTAAAGCTTCCTGATTGTTATCCCTCAAGCCAAATTCAAACCCCAAACCAATAGTTTTCCATAATTTGTAACTAAAAGAATTTGACCAGGTCCAATTGGATAAATCTGAACTTTTATAACTTTGAAAGGTTGAAAACACAGATTTAATTTCAATATCATCTATGGTCTTACTATAGGTCGCTAAAATTTTAGTTCCAAACGAAGATTCAAATATGGAACCTTCACTACTGAAAACAAAATTATAATTTAATGGATTTAAGGTAACAACTAAATCAGAAACGGGCTTCCATGTAGCCCCAACTCCCAAATCGAGATACCCAGGATCATTAAAATTATTTAATAGAGTTGTGCGATATTCTGCCAAAGTAGATATAGCAAAATTTTTGTTCAAATTGTATCCATACAATGAAATGACATTGAATACATCAGTCGCCTCCCTGTAGCCATCGTCATCATTAGGATCGTCCTTATCATCAAACTTGACCCATCCCAAATTCAACTGTGCTTGATTGTACCAGAAGTAGTTTTTGCTATCCAATTTCACAAAAGGATTAACCGATATTCCAATAACTGCAGATGAATTATTTGGGGTACCTTGAGCATACCAATTATTAAACCCTGAAAAACTTCCACCAATGGTTCCAAAGGCTCCCATCTTCCAACCTGGAAACCCATCAATCTGCTTTTGAAGATGATCGACTCGTTTTTGAATCTTGGAAATGGAATCTTTTTTTGCTGCTTTTTCAGCTTTTAAATCCTGAAGTGTTTGTGAAAAACCATACGAAATGGTAAAAAGTAATATCAATGTTAAGAGTATGCTTC
>JBBKXS010000258.1:0-6041 GCA_037969605.1 Flavobacteriaceae bacterium | reverse complement strand
AGTTACGTCATCAATCGATTCTACAAAAATAAAAATAGGCGAACAAATTACTTTTAAAATCCAGGTTGAAGCAGACTCAACAGATTTGGTTGTTTTTCCTGAAGGACAATCCTTTTCACCTTTGGAAATGATTGAATCCTATGCAATTGATACTTCAAAAATAGAATCCAAATATAAATTCATCAAAAAATATGGGCTGACTCAATTTGATTCTGGAGTCTATACCATTCCGCGACAAAAAGTAATTATTGGAGATAAAACATTTTTTACAGATTCTTTAAAAGTTGAGGTCAGAAATATTGCAGTCGACACCACTAAACAAGGACTTTATGACATAAAACCTTATATTGAAGTTGAGAGAAGCTCCAATAATTTTTGGAGAAACTTACTTTTTTTATTGTTAATCTTGGTCCTAGTTTCGGCTTTGGTTTATTGGTTTGTTTGGCGAAAAAAACCATTGACTGAAGAAGAGCAAATTGCGTTATTGCCACCTTACGATAGAGCTAAATTGGCCCTGAAAAAATTGGATGATAGTCAGTACTTAAAAAACGAAGCCATCAAAGAATATTATTCTGAATTGACCTTTATAATTAGAAGATATTTGGACGAAAAGGTTTATGACCGCGCTTTGGAAAGCACAACCGATGAACTCATACAAAGGTTAAAGTTGCTTAAAGATGGCAATCAAGTTGAATTAAGCAATGAGGATATTAAAAACTTAGAGACCATTTTTAAGAGAGCCGACTTGGTAAAGTTTGCAAAAGCAAAACCCGATATTGCTCTGGCCGAAATAGATAGAAACACTATTGATATTGAAATCGATCATGTTAAAGAAGCCCTACCCGAACCAACTGAAGAAGAAAAACTACTAGATCAAAAATATAAAGAAGAGCAAGCACGTAGAAAGAAACGCAAAAAAATCATCATAACGGTAGTAATTGTTGTTACTCTATTAATAGGAACATTTGTAGGGTTTAGTATTAAATATGGGTTTAATTATGTAAAAGACACTATTATTGGGAATGAAAGCAAAGAACTTTTAGAAGGCGATTGGGTCAGGAGCGAATATGGAGTTCCGCCTATTTATATTTCAACCCCTAAAGTGTTAGAACGAGTCGAAAAGAAGGCCTTAGATACCATACAAAATGCTAAAATAACGATGTTTACTTATGGTAACTTGTTAAGCTCATTAGATATTGCAGTGAGCACCACCAAATTAAATGTACAAGGTGATGCTAAAATTGATTTGAACCAATTTGTCGAGGGAAGTCTTAAAATATTTGACAATAATGGCGTTAAGGATGTCATCACAAAACGGGAACAATTTATCACACCCAACGCCGCCGAAGGTTTAAAAGTTTACGGGACTGGTGATTTTCCAATGCCTATTTCTGGAGAATTTAAAAAAGGAAATTATGTTATTTTAGCATTTACAGCAGAAAACGTTGTACAACAAGTCATGTTGGTTTGGGAATCAGATGATGTTTATGCCAACCAAATAATGGACAGGATATTGAATTCCGTAGAACTTAAAAAAGTAGAATGATGTTTGAAGGTATTGAATTTGTAAACAAAGAATTCTTTTGGCTGTTGTTGGTGCTGCCATTGGCAATACTTTGGTATGCATTTAAACACAATAAGCAGACTGCCGAATTAAATATATCAAGCATTAAAGGCTTTAAAATCAGCAATTCTTGGTTGCCAAAGTTCAGACACCTATTATTTGTACTCAGAATGTTAGCCTTAGCCTTATTGATAACAGCTTTGGCAAGACCCCGTACTTCAGACGAGTCTACTAAAACTAAAACCACACGAGGAATAGATATTGTTATGGCCATTGATGTATCGGCAAGTATGTTGGCCAAAGATTTATTGCCAAACCGATTGGAAGCTTTAAAAAAGGTTGCTTCAGATTTTATTAAAGGAAGGCCAAATGACCGCATAGGTTTGGTGGAATATGCTGGGGAAAGTTATACCAGAACTCCCATAACCAGTGATAAAGCTATAGTGATTCGTTCGTTAAATGAAATAAAATATAATACCATTATTGAAGGAGGTACCGCCATTGGTACAGGTTTGGCAACTGCCGTGAATCGTATCAAAGATAGCAAGGCAACAAGTAAAGTCATTATTTTATTGACTGATGGAGTCAATAATTCGGGGTTCATTGATCCTAAAATTGCAAGTGAATTGGCACTGGAATATGGTATAAAAGTGTATACTATCGGATTGGGAACAAATGGAATGGCATTGTCACCTATAAGGATTTTGCAAAATGGAGATTTTCAATATGCTCGAGTACAAGTTGAGATTGATGAAGACTTATTAAAAGAAATTGCCGATGTTACCGGAGGTAAATATTTTAGAGCTACTAATAACAAGAAGTTAGTGGAAATTTATGATGAAATCAATAAACTTGAAAAAACGGATATTGAAGAAATTAAGTTTACTACCTATCAAGAAAAGTACCGTCCCCTGGTTTTATTGGCTGGGTTAATGTTGATAGTGGAATGGTTATTACGCCATACAATATTTAGAAGTTTTGTTTAGAATTATGAACGCAATTAGTTTAAGATAATGTCTGTATTTCAATTAGAAGAAAAAATATGGTTTTGGGTTTTAGCTGTAATTCCGATAATCCTTCTATGGTTTATTGTAATTCAGATTTGGAAACATAGGACTCAAAAAAGATTCGCCTATGCGTCTACGCTTAAAAAATTAAGCCCTAATCAATCGCTGTTCAAATCAGTTTTAAAGGTCTTGGTGTTATGTTTAGCTTTTGCAAGTATTGCTGTTGCTTTGGTTAATCCAAAAATCGGGACAAAACTGGAAACAGTAAGGAGTCAAGGTGTAGATATCGTATTTGCGGTAGATGTTTCTAAAAGCATGCTGGCTGAAGATGTAGCCCCTAACCGATTGGAAAAAGCAAAACAGTTGGTTACTCAAATCATCAACAATTTAGTGAGCGATAGGGTTGGGATTATTGCCTATGCTGGAAAAGCTTTTCCACAATTGCCCATCACAACAGATTATGCGGCGGCTAAAATGTTTTTGCAAAATATGAATACCGATATGCTGTCGTCACAAGGCACAGCAATCAATGAAGCCATAACATTAGGGAGAACTTATTTTGATGATGAAGAACAGACCAATAGGATTTTGATCATAATCTCAGACGGCGAGGACCATAGCAATGTCGCAATAGATGCAGCTGAAGAAGCCGCTACAGAAGGGATTAGAATTTTTACCATAGGAGTAGGCGATGTTAAGGGAGGTCCTATTCCTGAAAAACGAAACGGTATTGTACTCAATTATAAAAAGGACAATGATGGTGAAACTGTTATCACACGGTTAGATGAGGAAACCCTTAAGAGCATAGCTAAAAACGCTAATGGAGCTTACATTAATGGAAAAAACACCAGTAATGTTATAGCAGAAATAAAAGATGTTTTGAGCAAAATGGATAAAAAAGAATTTGAGGCCAAACAGTTTGCCGATTTTAAGGACCAATTTCAATGGTTTTTGGCTGCAGCCATTTTTCTTTTGTTCTTGGATCTGTTCTTTTTGGAGCGAAAAACAGCTTGGTTAAAGCGCCTAAACCTTTTTAATGAAAACTTCTAGAAAGCGAAAAAAATGAATTTTATCAAATCTTTAACGGAAACAAAATCAGTTGTTTTATAATTTAGAAGCCTGAAATGAAGAACATAATAGCATATATCGTTTTATTGGTTACTTTTTTCTCTTTTGCGCAAGAGAAAGAAAAGGCCCATGCACTGGCTTTAAAAAAAGCCAATGATTTTATTCATCAAGCCAATCAATTAATAGGTGAAGACAACTTTGTTTCAGCTGAAATGGAGTACAGAAAGGCGATTTCGGAACAACCAGCAAATGTGGCAGGAACTTATAATTTGGGAAATTCCTATTATAAAAAAGGAAACTTTGAAGAAGCACTTTACCGTCAGCAACAAGCTGCTAAAAATGCCGTAAATAAAGCGGAAAAACATAAAGCATTCCACAACATCGGTAATATCTTAATGCAAAGCAAACAATGCAAAGAAGCGGTTGAGGCTTATAAAAATGCATTGAGGAATGACCCAACCGATGATGAATCTCGCTATAATTTGGTAATAGCCAAAGAATGTGCAGAACAGCAAAAAGACGAGAATAAGGACGATCAAAAGAAAGACGAGGATAAAAAAGGCGAGGATAAAAAAGAAGATCAACAAGATCAAAAGGACAAAAAAGATCAAGGGGATCAAAATAAGGACCAAGAAGATCAGAACAAAGATGAAAAGGGGAAACCAAAAGAAGATCAAGGAAAGGAAAATCAACAACAGCCTCGTCCGCAGCAACTGTCTCCACAACAAATAAAAAATCTTTTAGAGGCCATGAACAATCAGGAACAAAAAACCCAAGAAAAAATGAATGCCGAAAAGCAAAAAGGAACTCCTGTTAAAACAGCAAAAGATTGGTAAAAAGGAATAGAGATCATAGAAACGAGAACCAAGACTACTCTCTCCCTTTGGGAGGGATGTCTTAAAAAGACAGAGTGGGAAAATGAAACATATCAAACTCATAACCATATTATTCATCCTACTTGTTACAAGTATAGCTACCGCGCAGGTTAAATTTGAAGCTAAAGCAAGTAAAACAAAACTTGGGATCAATGAGCGTTTGCGTGTTGATTTTGAAATGAATAAGGATGGCGATAACTTTAATCCTCCAGATTTTGAAGGTTTTACAGTTGTTGGAGGACCAAATACATCGGTCAGCAATTCATGGATCAATGGGGTGCGTTCCTATTCTAAAATTTACAGTTATTTCTTGGCCCCTACAAAACAGGGGAGATTCAGTATCAAACAGGGTACCATAGAAATTGATGGTGAGATTTACAAAACCCAAGTCCTTACCATCGAAGTTACACATGCCGTTGAAAAGCCTAAAGATGAAAATGATGCCGACTATATTGCATCGCAGAATATTCATTTGGTTGCAGAAGTGTCCAAAGGGAATCCCTATTTAAACGAAGCTATTACAGTAGTTTATAAACTATATGTTTCACCAGATACGGGAGTGGATAATTGGCGTGAAATTGACAATCCTCGATACAATGATTTTTGGAGTCAAAATATCGACATAAAAGGAATCAAGGTTGAAAACGGGAAATATAATGGCGAAGATTACAGATACGTGGTACTGCGAAAAACAGTATTATATCCCCAAAAAACAGGCAAGCTTGAAATTGAACCCTTAAGTCTGGATGTTGTGGTTAGTGTGCCCACCAATAAACGCGATTTTTTTGGAGGGCGATTAATGTCTCGAGTTCACAGAACCATTTCGGCCGGAAGCAGAACTATTGATGTTAAACCCTTGCCAGAAACGGGTAAACCTATTGACTTTACTGGGGCTGTTGGTGATTTTAAGTTTAACGTAATAACTTCCAAAACAGAATTGAATGCTTCAGAATCGTTACAAGCCAGAGTTGAGGTAACTGGTAACGGAAATTTAAAATTGTTTCAATTGCCAAAACTTAATTTACCGAGTTCATTGGAAGTTTATGAACCGGAACATACCGAAAATGTAAGCACCAATCTAGACGGGATGCAAGGATCTATTTCAGATAGTTATACCATTGTGCCACAGTTTAAAGGGAAGTATCCCATACCAAGTATATCATTTACTTATTTTGATTTAAAGACTGGAACCTATAGGCGTGTGTCTTCAGGAGAAATTGTTATTGATGTTTTAGAAGGACCAACCAATTCCTCTACTGGAGATAATAATATCGCTACGGTAAATGGCACAAAAAAACAAGTAGTTTTAAATAGTGATCAGTTTGCCTTTGTAAAAACCAATCCTAATTTAACATCGATTAAACCGGAATATTTTTTTAAATCCAATTGGTTTTGGAATGCACTCTTATTACCACTTTTGGCCATTCCTTTCGTTATTGTTTTAAGACGTAAAAAAGATGAACGTGATGCCGATGTTTATGGGAATAAAATTAGAAAGGCAGATAAGTTGGCAAAACGGTATTTGAG
>JBBKXS010000257.1:0-14275 GCA_037969605.1 Flavobacteriaceae bacterium | reverse complement strand
TATAGCACTTAGTTTTTTTATAATTAAATCATTGTATATTTGAAAAGATGTAAAATGAAGATTGAATTTAATAAAAGTGCGTTTCGTCGATGTTTTTTGCACTTAAAAGATGTTTTTTTGCTTTTTTATTTTGAAGGCTCGCTTTTTTTTATACTTTTACGATTAAATCTTAAGGATATTTTAAAACAATATTGTTTTATAAATTGAGTTTTAGAGTTTGTAATTAAAGTTCAGAAGAGATTATATAAATTTTTGTTGACAGCCTAATTTTAAATTTCTCAGCTAACGAACATTGATTTTATTGACTTTTTTTATGCTATAAAAGGTTAAATGGGAATACAAAACAAGAAAATTTTTGCCTCAATCTTATTTGTATTAATAAGTTTTGTTTGCATGGCGCAAAGGACAAATAATGGGATACCTCCCCCTCCATCGCCTCCGCCTCCGCCTGGGTTACCCATTGACGGAGCACTTCCTGTTTTGATGTTGGCAGCACTGTTTTATGGAGTTAAGAATAAGATAAAGTAATTAAATTCTAGATTCGTAAAGTTTTTGAATATATTTTCCCAGCACATCAAACTCTAGGTTTACGATATCTCCCACCTTTATTGATTTAAAATTTGTATGCTCAAAGGTATAAGGAATAATAGCAACGTTAAAGGTGTTAATATCAGAATTTACTACCGTTAAACTTACACCGTTAATGGTAATCGACCCTTTTTCAATGTTCAAATTTTTTGTAGAGGCATCATACTCAAAGGTATAAACCCAGCTTCCGTTTTCGTTTAAAATAGACTTGCAAAACCCCACTTGATCTACATGTCCCTGAACAATATGTCCATCAAGTCGATCACCTAACTTCATAGCCCGTTCAAGATTTACTTTATCACCCACCTGTAAAGAGTTCAGATTGGTTTTGCTCAAAGTTTCATGGATTGCAAAAACGGTATATTCATTCTCACTAATACCCGTAACCGTAAGACAAACGCCATTATGGGCTACACTTTGGTCAATTTTTAATTCATGGCTAATATTACTTTTAATAGTTAAGAGTAAATTGTCTCGTTCCTGTTCTAAATGAGTAACCACGCCTAAATCTTCGATAATACCCGTAAACATAATGACAAATAATTAGTTAAATTTGCAACGATAAAATTACACACAAAAGAAAGCAATTTAATGAAAAAAGAAGAAAAGATTAAAGTCGGAATTTCTGTAGGTGATTTAAACGGGATAGGATCAGAAATTATTTTTAAGACTTTTGAAGACTCTCGCATGCTTGAGTTTTGTACTCCTGTAATTTTTGCATCCATTAAAACGATGTCGTTTTTCAAAAAACATTTTAATAGTGAAATTAATTTTCACGGCATAAATGATGGAGACCAAATTGTTGATGGCAAAATAAATGTTTTTAATGTTTGGAAAGAAAATGTTTCAATAGAGTTTGGAAAAGAGGATGTTGCTATTGGTGCTTATGCAGTCAAATCTTTGGAAATAGCAACCCAAAAACTAAAAGAAGCCGTTATTGATGTTTTGGTTACGGCGCCAATTAATAAACATAACATACAATCAGACTCCTTTAATTTTCCGGGTCATACAGATTATTTGGCGAAAGCATTAGGAGGGAATAGTTTAATGTTTATGGTTACTGATGGGTTGAAAGTGGGTTTGTTGACGGATCATGTTCCCGTAAAAGAAGCCCCTCAACAGATAACAGAACAACTTATAATTGGAAAAATTGAAACGATCTATAACTCTTTAGTTGTAGACTTCAAAATCAATAAACCAAAAATTGCAGTTTTAGGGATAAACCCTCATGCAGGAGATAGTGGAGTTATCGGTAAAGAAGATGACGAAGTCTTGCGACCAACCCTGGCCAAAATTAGAGAATCCGGTAAATTGGTTTATGGGCCATATTCGGCCGACAGCTTTTTCGGATCTAAAAACTATAATAATTTTGACGCTGTTGTAGCTTCATATCACGATCAAGGCTTAATACCTTTTAAAACAATCACGTTCGGTCAAGGGGTTAATTATACTGCCGGTCTCAATAAGGTTAGAACATCTCCAGATCACGGAACAGCTTATGAAATTGCAGGTAAGGGGCAAGCAGATGAAAGTTCTTTTAAAGAGGCAGTTTTCTTGGCGATTAAGATTTATAAAAACAGGAATGAATATGGTGAAATCTCAAAAAATCCTCTCAAAAAATCCTCAAAAAAAGCATAAATATTTTTATTAAATAAGACTATAATATATATATAAAAGTTATATATTTGCAGGCTCAAAATGAATGTGAGCATGAAGCCGCTAAAAGAGTTTATCATACCGTTTATAGGTTTAAAATTAGGCAAGCACCATTTTGAATATCAAATTAGTAAAGCGTTCTTTGAGAATTTTGAGTATGATGATTTTAATGATGTAAGTGTTAAAACAGATTTGGTTTTTGAAAAAAAAACTACACTGTTGGAACTGCATTTTAAGATTTCAGGCACTGTTAATGTTAATTGTGACATCTCCAATGAACCCTACGACCAAAAAATAAAGGGAACTTTTGATTTGGTAGTAAATTTTGGAGATGAATATAATGACGAACACGATGACATCCTCATCATTCCTCATGGAGAATATGAAGTTAACGTGTCACAGTATATATATGAATTAATTATATTGTTTGTTCCCACAAAACGAATTCACCCGGGGGTTAAGGACGGGACATTACAATCAGACATACTTAAAAAATTAGAAGAATTAAGCCCTAAAGGCATTCAAGATAAAGAAAAAGCATCTGAGGAAATTGATCCTCGTTGGAATACATTAAAAAAACTATTAACGGATAAATAATCATATATAATGGCACATCCAAAAAGAAAAATATCTAAAACCAGAAGAGACAAAAGAAGGACCCACTACAAAGCTTCTGTCCCTCAAATAGCAACATGCCCAACAACAGGAGAAGCACACCTGTACCATAGAGCACATTGGCACGAAGGCAAATTGTACTATAGAGGCCAAGTATTGATAGACAATTCAGAAAAAGCTGAAAATTTAGCATAGATACTATGCAAGCATATATTAAAACGCTCATTTATGGGCGTTTTTTTTATGATTAATTTCTCAAAGTCTTAAAAACAACTTATTTTGCACAAAATCTAAGCAAAATTTAGTAAATTCATTAAAATTTGCTGTATTTCGACGTTTTTTCGTCTCTTTTTTGGCAAAACTAATAACACAAAATGAATAAAATCACTGCTGCAATTACCGCCGTTGGGGCATATCTGCCAGAGTTTGTATTGACCAATCAGATTTTAGAAACAATGGTTGAGACCAACGACGAATGGATCACAACTAGAACCGGTATTAAAGAGCGTAGAATTTTAAAAGATGAAGGGAAGGGCACCTCTTTTTTAGCTATCAATGCCGCAAAAGATCTTATCCAGAAAAAAGGAATTAACCCCAAAGATATTGAACTGGTAATTGTTGCGACCGCAACTCCAGACATGAAAGCTGCCTCTACCGCAGCTTTTACAGCCTCCAATATAGGCGCGGTTAACGCCTTTTCCTTTGATTTGGAGGCAGCCTGTTCAAGTTTTTTATATGGAATGTCTGTGGCGGCAAGATATATTGAGTCTGGTAAATACAAAAACGTATTGCTTATTGGGGCAGACAAAAACTCTTCAATGATCAATTATAAAGACAGGGCGACATGTATAATTTTTGGGGATGGTGCTGGAGCTGTTTTGTTCGAACCTAATAGGGATGGCCTTGGATTGCAGGACGAATACTTAAGAAGTGATGGAAATGGCAGGGAATTTTTACAAGCTACTTACGGAGGCTCGTCATACCCTTCAACTGTTGAAGCTATAAAAGAAGGAAAGCATTTTGTATTTCAAGAAGGCAAAACGGTTTTTAAAAATGCAGTTTTTAATATGGCTGATGTTACCGAAAAGATATTGGAAAGAAATAATTTGACCAAAAAGGATATTGCTTGGCTAGTGGCACATCAGGCAAACAAACGAATTGTTGAGGCTACGGCAAACAGAATACAACTTGAAGAAGAAAAAGTAATGATGAATATACAAAAGTATGGTAACACAACATCTGCCACACTCCCTTTGCTTTTATATGATTATGAAAAGCAGCTAAAAAAAGGGGATAAATTAATATTTGCTGCTTTTGGAGGAGGATTTGCCTGGGGGTCGATTTATTTGACTTGGGCGTATAATTCCTAACTATTAAACTAACTAATTAATTAACTAATCTAATTATTATGGATATCAAGGAAATTCAAAACCTGATCAAGTTTGTAGCTAAATCGGGCGCAAGCGAGGTTAAATTAGAAATGGATGACATTAAGATTACCATTAAAACCGGTGGTGATAAGCGTGGAGAAGCTATAACGTATGTTCAGCAAATTCCAGCAAGCGCTCCTGCCGCGCATGCACCAGTCGCGGCTACGCCCGAAACACCTATTGCTATTTCAGCGCCAGCAAAAGATGATAATTCAAAATATATTACCATAAAATCACCAATCATTGGCACGTTCTATCGCAAAGCATCTCCTGACAAACCTGTTTTTGTTGAGGTTGGAAGCACTATAAAAGAGGGGGATGTCTTATGTGTAATTGAGGCCATGAAGTTGTTTAACGAAATTGAATCTGAAATTTCAGGTAAGATCGTTAAGATATTGGTTGACGATTCTTCTCCTGTAGAATTTGATCAGCCTTTATTTTTAGTAGATCCATCATAACCAAATTTTAAAATTCTAAACAACCAATCCAAATGTATTGGACTTTTGAATTTGAGATTTTAAAATTTATATAGGTATGTTTAAAAAAATATTGATTGCCAATAGAGGGGAAATAGCACTTCGTGTTATTAGAACTTGTAAAGAAATGGGCATTAAAACAGTAGCCGTGTATTCAACTATTGATGCGGATAGCCTTCATGTTAGATTTGCCGATGAAGCTGTTTGTATTGGGCCTCCACCAAGCAGCGAATCCTATTTGAAAATGTCCAACATCATATCCGCGGCTGAAATCACAAATGCAGACGCCATTCATCCAGGTTATGGATTCTTGTCTGAAAATGCAAAATTTTCAAAAATCTGTGAGGAACACGGTATTAAATTCATTGGGGCTTCCGCAGACATGATTTCAAGAATGGGAGACAAAGCAACAGCCAAAGCCACTATGAAAGCAGCTGGGGTACCTTGTGTCCCTGGTAGTGATGGTATTATTGCAAGTTTTGAAGAATGTGAGAAAGTAGCAAAGGAAACAGGTTACCCCGTTATGCTTAAAGCTACGGCAGGAGGAGGAGGAAAAGGCATGCGTGCAGTTTGGAAACCAGAAAAATTACAAGATGCTTGGGATTCTGCACGATATGAATCAAAAGCCGCTTTTGGTAATGACGATATGTATATGGAAAAACTTATCGAAGAGCCACGCCACATCGAAATACAAATTGTTGGAGATTCAACAGGTAAAGCCTGCCATCTTTCAGAAAGAGATTGCTCAATACAACGTCGCCATCAAAAATTGACTGAAGAAACTCCTTCACCATTTATGACCGATGAACTTCGCAATAAAATGGGTACCGCGGCTGTAAAGGCCGCTGAGTATATAAAATATGAAGGCGCAGGAACCATTGAATTCTTAGTAGACAAACACCGTAATTTCTTTTTTATGGAAATGAACACACGAATTCAAGTAGAACACCCTATTACAGAGCAAGTCATAGACTTTGACTTAATACGCGAGCAAATTTTAGTTGCCGCTGGGGTGCCAATTTCTGGTAAAAACTATTTACCTAAATTACACTCTATAGAGTGTCGAATAAATGCCGAAGACCCATTTAACGATTTTCGACCATCACCAGGAAGAATTACCACATTACATGCTCCAGGAGGCCATGGAGTACGCTTGGACACTCATGTCTATGCAGGATATTCTATACCACCTAATTACGATTCTATGATTGCAAAACTGATTACCACAGCTCAAACACGAGAAGAAGCAATCAATAAAATGAAGCGCGCGTTAGATGAGTTTGTTATTGAAGGAGTAAAAACTACTATTCCATTTCATAGGCAGCTTATGGAACATCCAGACTATTTGGCTGGAAATTATACCACTAAATTCATGGAAGATTTTGTGTTAGAAAAAACAAATGAAGAAAACTAAATACTTTTATAAGCCCTGAAATAATTTCAGGGCTTTTTTCATTAAAATCCATCCATTCTTTTGTCTTATAATTAATACATTTAACACTACTTAATTTAAAACAATTTTATGAATAAAATTATAGTTTTAGGAGCAGGAATGGTTGGCAGCGCTATTGCAATTGATTTAGCAAAAACAAACAACATTACGTTGGCCGATTTCAATTCAAAAACATTAGAATCAGTTAAGAAAAAGGAAAACAACATTTCAATAACTCAATTGGATGTTACTAATAAAAGCGCTCTTAAAAACATCTTACAAGGCTATGATTTGGTAGTTTGTGCAGTCCCAGGATTTTTAGGGTTTGAAACGTTAAAAACGATAATTGATTCTGGTAAAAATGTTGTTGACATTTCGTTTTTCCCAGAAAACGCTTTAGAGTTAAATGAATTAGCTAAAGAAAAAAATGTTACCGCCATTGTGGATTGTGGTGTTGCCCCAGGGATGGATAATATTATTTTAGGATATTATAATGAAAAACTAAAATTAACAGATTTTGAATGTTTGGTAGGAGGGCTGCCTAAAATTAAAAAATGGCCATTTTGTTATAAAGCTCCTTTTTCACCAATAGATGTAATCGAAGAATACACTAGACCTGCTCGTTATGTTGAAAATTATAAAGAAATTATAAGAGAACCACTTTCAGAATGTGAATATGTTGAATTTGATAATATTGGTACATTGGAGTCGTTTAATTCAGACGGATTACGTTCTATAATATTTACTATGCCACATATTCCAAATATGAAAGAAAAAACACTACGATATCCTGGACATGTTGAATATATTAAAGTTTTAAAGGAAAGCGGTTTTTTTGATGAATCTCCCATAAAGGTCAATGGAACAGACGTTAAACCTATTGAATTCACAAGCAAAATTCTGTTTAATGAATGGAAACTTAACAGTTTGGAAGAAGAATTAACAGTCATGAGAATAACCTTGAAAGGAACAAATCAAGAAAATAATGTTGAAGAGATTGTTTATAATTTACACGATGTATTTTGTAAAGAGACAAATACATCATCTATGGCAAGAACAACAGGATATACAGCAACAGCAGCAGTAAATTTAATTTTAAAGGGGCTTTTTAATGAAAAAGGAGTGTTTCCGCCAGAATTGGTTGGAAAACATGAGGCATCCTTTAATTATATTATAAATCATCTTAAAGAGCGCAATATAATTTATAATAAAACAACAAGAATCATTAATCAGTAACAAGAAACAATATGCCTGATTTAGTTTTGTTAATAACACTAATAAAAACGGAGCATTATAATTTCAATAGTACAGAAAACAACTTGCACAATTAACCAATTGATATGGTAAAGCGGATTTTGAAATTTATTTTTAAAGGTCTTTTATGGTCTATCGTTTTGTCCATCGCTCTTGTTATTTTATTCAAATGGGTACCAGTACCCATGACGCCTTTAATGGTCATAAGGTATATTGAACAACCGAAACAAGAGAAAAATTCTGGATGGAAACATGATTGGGTTTCAATTGATAAGATTTCCAAAAACCTTCAACTTGCTGTGATTTGTAGTGAAGATCAAAATTTTTTAAATCATAATGGATTTGATATGAAAGCAATTGAAAAGGCCATTGAACATAACAAAACAGCAAGAAGACTCAGGGGCGCAAGCTCGATTAGTCAACAAACTGCAAAAAATGTGTTTTTATGGCCGCAACGCAGTTGGTTACGTAAAGGGTTTGAAACTTATTTTACTTTTCTGATAGAATTGTTATGGTCCAAGGAACGCATTATGGAAGTGTATTTAAACAGTATTGAAATGGGCAATGGTATTTACGGAGCTGAAGCAGCATCACAATACTGGTTTAAAAAACCGGCCTCAAGACTTTCACAACAGGAGGCCGCGGCCATTGCCGCAATATTGCCCAACCCAAGAAGATATAGAGCAAATCCAGCATCAAATTATATTCAATCTAGAAAGGCTTGGATTGTCAGGCAAATGTATTTTTTTGGCCCTTTAGACTATAACAATCAGAATGAATAATAAGCTAGAGGTTAAAAATTACTTGTACAATTATTGCTTTGAATTTATAGAAAGTAGATTGTGTACTATTATAAACACCATACTAGATTTACGGGAATCTTTAGACTCTGAAACTAAAAGTTCTGCGGGGGATAAACATGAAACAGGCAGAGCTATGTTACAATTAGAACGAGAGAAAGCTGGAAGTCAACTAGCAGAAATTGAATAAATAAATAAAGTTTTTTCTAAAATAAATATTTCTAAAAACCCCAAAGTAATAGGCTTGGGGAGTTTGGTTTACACAACTAAATCTAATTATTTTATAGCGATAAGCGCTGGAGAAATAAAAATTAATGGCCATATATTTTATGCGATTTCCCCAAACACTCCTATAGGTCAATTATTAATAAGAAAATCAGTTGGCGATAAGGTTGTTTTTAATGATGCTATATTTACAATTACAATCCTGTTATAATTTCAATCTTACATAAAATACACTTATCTTTAGTAAAAGTAGCGCGTGAATCAAATTCCACAAATCTTTGATGTTATTATAGTTGGTGGTGGATTAGCAGGTTTATCTAGTGCTATTCATTTGTCAAAATACGACTTAAATATTTTGGTTATAGAGAAAAATAACTACCCAAAACATAAAGTTTGTGGAGAATACATTTCTAACGAAGTCTTACCATATCTAGAGTATTTAGGGGTTGATGTCTTCCATTTAGGAGCGCAAAAAATAAATAAGTTCGAACTAACTACACCCCAAAATAAAATTTTAAAATCCGATTTAACATTAGGTGGTTTTGGCATCAGTCGTTACACACTAGATAATGCTTTATATGAAAAAGTAAAAAGCCAACATGTTGAAACAGTCCAAGATTCAGTTATAGATATTCAGTTTTTAAATGATGTATTTTCAGTAGTTACAAAAAACAAAATCACTTATAAATCGAAATTGGTCATTGGTGCTTATGGGAAACGCTCCACAATTGATGGAACATTAGATAGAAATTTCATCAAAAAAAAATCACCTTTTTTGGCTGTAAAAATGCATGTTAAAGGTGATTTTCCTAGAGATTTAGTGGCGCTTCATAATTTTAAAGGCGGTTATTGCGGTGTTTCAAAAGTTGAAAACGGCATCATTAATTTGTGTTATATCACAGATTTTGAAGCCTTTAAAACATATAAAGATATTGACGAGTTTCAAGAGAAAGTTGTTTTTAAAAATACCTATTTAAAAACAATTTTTAAAAATTCTACTCCGGTTTTTGAACGGCCATTAACCATAAGTCAAATTTCATTTTCAAATAAAAGCCCTATAGAAAACCACATCATCATGTGTGGTGATACGGCGGGTATGATTCATCCTTTATGTGGTAATGGTATGACTATGGCAATTAGAAGCGCACAAATGGCATCGGAATTAATTATTGATTATATTCAAGGAAAAATAGAGTCACGATTTGCATTAGAGACAGCCTATCAAAAATCGTGGAATAAAGAGTTTAAAATACGCTTAAAGATAAGCCATTTTGTAGCGAAACTATTTGATAAAGCCCATTCTTCCGAAGTTCTGTTTGCTATTTTAAAACGGATTCCAATGATATTACCCGCAGTTATAAGACAAACACATGGAAAACCAATGGTCGTAAAATGAGCATTTTAGTCAATACAAAAAGTAGAACAAATACAACTGAGATTATGGACGATTTTACTATTCACGGTAATGTTTTACATAATACTTTAAATACTTTAGCCAATATAAATAAATGGCTAGGCGGAAATAAAGTGACGATTAACGGGTTGAAAAAAGTTATCAAAAATCATCCCAAAAAAGAACCGTTAAACATTATTGATTTAGGTTGTGGTGGTGGTGATATACTGCGTAAAGTCGCTAATTATGGGAAAAAAGAAGGTTATATATTTAAGCTTATTGGTATCGACGCAAATAAAGATGCTATGATTTATGCTAGACAGTTATCAAAAAACTATCCTGAAATTAGTTTTATAGATTGCGATATATTTTCAGATGAATTTGAATCCTTGCAATACGATGTAGTGTTAACAACCTTGTTTTTACATCATTTTAAAGAACAACAAATCATAAACATACTATCAACGACTAAAAAGAAAGCAAAATTAGGAATTGTTGTAAATGATTTACACAGAAATCCCTTGGCATATTACTTATTTAAATTGGTATGCTTAACCATAAAAAACAAGATGATTATTGAAGATGGACTGACCTCTATTTTACGAGGATTTAAACGTAAAGAATTGGAAAGTTTTTCAAAAGAATTACTAGTAACTCCTCAAATTAAGTGGAAATGGGCATTTCGCTATCAATGGATAATACAAAAATAATGAATGTAAAAATAATATCAGTAGCAAAGCAACTTCCTAAATATACACGGTCAACAGCTGATATTTTGCCCTATTTAGAAGTTTGGTTGTCGGGGCAAGAAGAGCGTTTTAAGCGGAAAGTCCTCAAAATTTTTGAAAATGCAGGCGTTGACAGACGCTATTCCATCATGGATGCCGAAGAAGTTTTTTTAAATACGTCTTTTGAAGAAAAAAACGATATTTATGTTAGAGAAGTTATCAAACTAGCTGAAAGTGCACTCTTAAAATCTCTTGATAAAGTAAACCTTAAGCCAGAAGACATCGACTATATCATTACAGTAAGTTGTACGGGTATTATGATTCCGTCGTTGGATGCTTACTTGATAAATCGACTAAAAATGAAACAAGATATTGTACGCTTACCCGTTACCGAAATGGGTTGTGCTGCAGGTGTTTCGGGCATCATTTATGCGAAGAATTTTTTAAAAGCAAACCCTAATAAGCGCGCAGTGGTTATTGCAGTGGAATCTCCAACTGCCACGTTTCAGTTAGAAGATTTTTCAATGGTAAATATTGTGAGCGCTGCCATTTTTGGAGATGGTGCCGCCAGTGTTATTTTATCTTCTTATGAAGATGAGGAAGGCCCAGAAATTAAAGATGAAGCTATGTATCATTTTTATGACGCAGAACAGATGATGGGGTTTAAATTGGTAAACACGGGTTTGCAAATGATTCTGGATATATCGGTTCCACAAACTATTTCTGACCATTTCCCAAACATTGTACATCCATTTTTAAAACGAAATGGTTTAACCATAGAAGATATAGACCATCTTATTTTTCACCCTGGCGGGAAAAAAATTGTTCAAACCGTTGAAGATTTGTTTGGTTCTTTAGGAAAAAATATTGACGATACCAAAGATGTTCTTAAATTGTACGGTAATATGAGTAGCGCTACGGTGCTTTATGTTTTAGAGCGGTTTATGGATAAAACATTACCAAAAGGCGACAAAGGCCTTATGTTAAGTTTTGGCCCTGGATTTTCGGCACAACGTATTTTATTGGAATGGTAAAAGAATTTCAAAATAAAAACTATTGGGCACTTGTGTTGGGTGGCTCAAGCGGACTGGGTTTAGCGACTGCAAAAAAACTGGCTAAACACGGCATGAATGTTTGTGTGGTTCATAGAAACTCAAGATTTCAAGAAGCGGAAATCACGTTAGAATTTAATAAAATAAAAGCAGAAGGGATTCAGTTTGTATCGTTTAATATGGATGCTATAAATACTGAAAAGAGAAATGAAATCATTTCAGAATTGCAGCAACATTTAGGTGAAAAAGGTAAAATTAGAATATTAGTTCATAGCATAGCTAAAGGCAATTTAAAACCCATGGTTACTGATGAAAACCCTATCTTAAAAAATGATGATTTTATCTTGACCATTAATGCGATGGCCATTAGTTTGTATGATTGGACGCAAGCTATTTTTCAAGCAAACCTATTTTCTAAAGATGCTAGAATTATAAGTTTTACAAGTGAAGGCAACACCAAAGCATGGAAATATTACGCAGCGGTTTCAGCTGCAAAAGTAACTTTGGAAGCCATTACCAGAAATATAGCTTTAGAATTTGCGCCCTATGGTATTAGAGCTAATTGTATTCAAGCGGGAGTAACCGACACCCCATCATTACGCCTGATTTCTGGAAATGAAAGAATGAAGGAACACACGGTATCACGAAACCCGTTTAAGCGATTAACAACCCCAGAAGATGTAGCAAATGTTGTTTATTTATTAAGTATGGATGAAGCGAGTTGGATTAATGGAAGCATTATTACAGTGGATGGCGGGGAACATATTTCGTAAATAAAAATTGAATCACAACGTTGCTTTTAACCCTATCTAAAACTCTCTTCATAATTACATGTTTAAATGACCTCAAAACAAATCATAAAATTATTGCCATATCAACATCCCTTTTTGTTTGTTGATGTGCTTACTATGATTTCAGATGAAAGTATTACGGGACATTACACCTTTAAAAATGACGCGTATTTTTATAAAGGTCATTTTAAAAATAATCCCGTCACACCTGGTGTCATTCTTACCGAATGTATGGCGCAAATAGGAGTGGTCTGTTTAGGTATTTATTTAATGAAGGATATGATTTCAGAAAATTTTCAACCACAAATCGCTTTAACCTCTAGTCAGGTAGATTTTTTTTTGCCAGTGTTTCCAAATGAAAAAGTAACTGTAGTTTCAGAAAAAGAAGTCTTTCGATTCAATAAATTAAAATGCAAGGTCAAATTGTTCAATTCCAATCAAGAATTGGTTTGTAGAGGACGTATTTCAGGAATGATAAAACCCAGCAACACATGAAACATAGAGTTGTGATTACAGGAATGGGCGTTGTGGCACCAAATGCAGTTGGTTTAACGGAATTTACAAATGCGATAAAAAAAGGTATATCGGGTATCACCTTTCATCAAAATTTAAAGGATTTAGATTTTTCATGTTGTATTGGTGGGATTCCCAATATTTCAGAAGAAAAAAAACAAGCCTATTTCACACCACTTCAATTAAGGGGGTTTAATAGTTCGGGTATTTTATATGGGTGTATTGCTGGCATGGATGCATGGAAGGATGCTGGATTTTTAGTGGATGCCGATAGTGAATTGGACTATGACAGCGGAACTATTTTTGGAACAGGAACCTCTGGTGTGGAAAAGTTTAGAGAGGCTATTTATAAACTTGATAATAAGGAAGTAAAACGCTTGGGAAGCACTGTTGTGGTGCAAACTATGGCAAGTGGCATTAGTGCCTTTTTAGGCGGCATATTGGGTTTAGGGAATCAAGTGACCACAAACTCTTCGGCATGTACTACTGGAACGGAAGCCATTATTTTGGGCTTTGATCGTATTCAATCTGGGAAAGCAAAGCGGATGTTGGTAGGTAGTTGTAGTGATGATGGTCCTTATATTTGGGGTGGTTTTGATGCCATGCGCGTGATGACATATAAGCACAATGACACCCCAGAAGAAGGGTCAAGACCAATGAGTGCATCTGCCAGCGGGTTTGTACCCGGAAGTGGAGCTGGCGCCATGGTTTTAGAGTCTTTAGAAAGTGCTTTAGAACGGAATACCACCATTTATGCCGAGGTTTTAGGAGGCGCTATTAATTCTGGTGGACAACGTAAAGAAGGCTCTATGACAGCTCCAAATCCTGAAGCTGTGCAACGCTGTATCAATGATGCTTTAATAAATTCTGGTATTTCAGCGGAAGCTATTGACATTATTAATGGGCATCTAACTGCTACATCAAAAGACAGTTTGGAAATTGAAAACTGGACAAAAGCACTTAGCAGAAAAGGCATTGATTTTCCTTATATCAATTCGTTAAAATCGATGGTTGGGCATTGTTTAGCTGCCGCTGGCAGTATTGAAAGTATTGCGACAGTTTTACAGTTAAAAGAACAGTTTATATTTCCAAATACTAATTGTGAAGATGTGCACACAGAGATTCTGGATTTGATCCATGAAGAAAAAATACCTAGAACATTATTAGAAAAAGAAATTAATATTGCAGTAAAAGCTAGTTTTGGTTTTGGCGATGTGAACGGTTGTGTTATCTTTAAAAAGTATTCAGAATAAAAATTTATATGAAAAATGAAGAACTTATTTCAAAATTAAAAAAGATTGTAGAACCTTATATTCAAAACG
>JBBKXS010000256.1:0-4808 GCA_037969605.1 Flavobacteriaceae bacterium | reverse complement strand
TCTGGAAATTTAAAAACGATATTTTGGTTTGGAGAGCTTATAGCTACCCTCTAGACCATCCTGCTATCAAAGCCTTAAATTTTTAAATCTTTTCTCTACACAACAAAATAATTTTATTTACCTATTCCCCATGCAAGAACAAACACAAATTTTTGGTGTCAAAGATATTTTTGAAGCCATAAAATAAAGAGAAAACATTGATAAAATCTTTCTTCAGAAAGTCTAAAAGTGTACTTGAATAAGTCATAAAAAAGTTCAACTCATCCCATCTTTTTTTAGAATAGTTTCTTTTAAGTTATTGCGTTTTCTTTCGATGCATAAAACTTCCAATATGTAAAATAACCATTAAGAAAGAGACAAAAAGGTCAGTATAATGGAAGTTTCCTGTTTTAAAACACCACCTAAATTAATATGCAAAAAGTCGGTCAACTAACCGTAAATTATTCCATCAAAAGCATTGGAAAAACCCACTATCAGCCATACACTTTGTTTGGCTAATCCAACAACTACTCAATTTATTTTATAACAGGTCAGGGGTGATGAAAACCTAATGGCCTCTTTATAATCAAACAGTACTAACTTGTACGTGCTTAACAAGGTTTTAACCTTTATTTCTTGGGGTTGCCTTATATCCTTCGTTTCTTTGTGCCGAATGATAAATGACCTAAAATGAAATTGATTAGTATTAAAAGAATTACAAAACCCGAAGAACGCTTTACGCCAAAAATGGGGTTATTGCAAACTAGGGTCACATACATTAAAAAACAGTTTTTAAGTATCACTTATAAAACACTTCATAAATATAGGGAAACATATTATGGAGAAGTTAAGGATTGCAAAGACTGTAATCTTGCAAGATAGAGCTTAAATTAGGCGCTTATTGAGTCTGGTTTTTTTCTCTGCATAAAACTTCCTATAAGTAGTATGATCATGCCTGAGGTAACAGAAAGATCTGCCAAGTTAAAGATTCCAGTTCTAAAAATACCACCTAAATTAATATGCAAAAAGTCGGTAACTGAGCCATATATTATTCTATCAAATACGTTGGCAATTCCGCCTCCGGCGATGCAGGATAGAGCAATTAGGCTATAGTTGTCCATTTGTTTATTTTTAAAAATATAATAGATAAGATATCCTAAAACAATTACGGGCAAAATCAATAAGAAAATCAATTTAATAGTGGGGCTTAAATCACTGCCCATCCCTAAGAAAGCTCCGGTATTTTCAACATTGTTAAGTGTAAAATAAGAGCCCATAATTTGGCTTTCCTGATAAGGTACCAGATTGGCTCTAACGATTACTTTTGAAATTTGGTCAACGACAATAGTGCTTGCGATAAGTAAAATAATACTTAAGGTTCTGGATAGTTTCATTTAAAAAAATTAGGAGTTAGATTGAAGCGTTGCAGAAGCAGTTTCTGCTTCTCTGTTTATTTTTTTCACCAGGCCTTGTAGTACATTTCCTGGGCCTACTTCAGTAAACAAAGTGGCACCATCGGCAATCATTTGTTGAACCGATTGCGTCCAACGTACCGGGGCGGTCAATTGTGAAATTAAATTGGCCTTTATAGACGCTTGGTCACTTACCGCATTCGCAGTAACATTTTGATATATTGGGCAGTTGGGTTTACTGAATTTGGTATGTTCTATAGCAGCAGCCAATTCTTCTCGCGCTGGTTCCATTAATGGTGAATGAAAAGCTCCGCCAACAGGCAATACCAAAGCACGTCGAGCCCCTTTTTCCTTTAAGGTCTCACATGCTCTATTTACAGCATCAATGTCACCAGAGATGACTAATTGACCGGGACAGTTATAATTTGCCGCTACCACAATACCTTCTGTGCTTGCACATACATTTTCAACAATATCATCGTCAAGCCCTAAAACAGCGGCCATAGTGCTGGGTTGCATTTCGCAGGCTTTTTGCATTGCCAAAGCACGTTTTGATACCAGTCTTAAACCATCTTCAAAAGTTAAAGTATTGTTTGCCACCAAAGCAGAAAGTTCTCCTAAAGAGTGACCAGCAACCATATCGGGTTTAAAACCTTCACCTAATGTCTTTGCCAGAATAACGGAATGCAAAAAGACAGCAGGTTGAGTGACTTTGGTTTCTTTAAGATCATCAGCAGTTCCCTCAAACATGGTGTTAGTAATTGAAAAACCAAGAATGTCATTGGCCTGTTCAAATAAGTCTTTTGCCAATGAGGAGTTTTGATAAAGATCTAAACCCATTCCGGTAAATTGTGCGCCTTGACCTGGGAAAATATATGCATTCATTTGTTAAAAATTTGATGTTGCAAAAATAGGAATAATATCTTTAAAAAGAGCCAAGAGCCGAAAGAGCCAAGACAAAAGAAACAGACGGAAACTCCAATTGAATGTTTTCATTTCATAAAGGAAGTCTTTATTCTTGATTCTAG
The DNA here is from genome assembly GCA_037969605.1 of Flavobacteriaceae bacterium. Lineage (GTDB taxonomy): Bacteria > Bacteroidota > Bacteroidia > Flavobacteriales > Flavobacteriaceae > Geojedonia. The sequence goes on along the minus strand of JBBKXS010000256.1, from coordinate 2,389 downwards.
CAGCGAAGCGGTCTAGTTTCCAATTTCATAATCCATTTATGGCGGCTTCTGCACAACGTTCGCCATCCATGGCTGCTGATACAATGCCTCCAGCATATCCGCCACCTTCACCACAGGGAAAAAGATTTGATATTTCAGGATGGGATAAGTGTTCGGTTCTTGGAATATTTACTGGTGACGAGGTTCTGGACTCCACACCCACAATATTAGCTTCTTCGGTGTAATAACCTTTCATTTTGTTTCCAAAGGCTTTGAATCCTTGTCTTAATCGGCCTCCAATAGGTTTTGGTAATAACGAATGTAAAGGTGCAGAATTTAACCCTGGTTGGTAAGATGTTGAATTCAAACTTGAGGATAAAGTTCCCGTAACAAAATCGGTTAAGCGTTGTGCCGGAGCGGATTGTTTTCGTCCTCCAGCAGTAAATGCTAAACGCTCCAAATCTTTTTGATATTCCAAGCCTTTTAATGGGCCAAAGTGTTCATATTTAAATAAATCCTTATCCGCATTAATTTCGACCACAATCCCAGAATTCGCAAAAACATTGTTGCGCTTAGAAGGCGACATACCATTAACTACAACCTCACCATTAGCTGTAGCCGCAGGAACAATAAATCCGCCTGGGCACATACAAAAAGAATATACACCACGATTATTCACTTGCTCCACCAAACTGTAAGCTGCTGCGGGTAACAACTCATCGCGTTCAGTTGTACAATGATATTGAATGGAATCAATGATATGCTGAGGATGCTCCACCCTTACACCCATAGCAAACGATTTTGCCTCTAATGCAATGTTTTTCTTTTGAAGCAGATAAAAGATGTCTCGTGCCGAATGTCCTGTGGCTAAAATGACTCGATTGACTGTCAATTCTTCACCATTTTGAAGTTGTATGGCTTGTATTTGATTGTTCTTTATGGTGAAATCTACTACTCGTGTTTCAAAATGGACTTCGCCACCATACTTTAAAATGGTCGTTCTAATATTATGAACCACTTTTGGCAATTTATTGGTGCCAATGTGTGGATGTGCGTCGACTAAAATTTGGTCTGTAGCACCGTGAAACACCAAATTTTCAAATATTCGCCTAACGTCACCACGCTTCAAACTTCGTGTATATAATTTCCCATCGCTATAAGTTCCCGCGCCACCTTCACCAAAACAGTAATTGGAATCTTCGTTGACAAAATGGTCTTGGTTGATAGCCTTTAAATCGCGACGTCTATCCTGTACATTTTTCCCACGTTCTAACACAATAGGTTTAAAGCCCAATTCCATACAGCGTAAGGCAGCATACATACCAGCAGGACCAAACCCTATAATATGAACGGGTTTTGCTTTGGAAACGTTTTTATAGTCAAAACTGTATGCTGAGGTTTCAGGTAAGGGTTCTTTAATGTAAATGGTGACTTTATAGTTGAAAACAATTAACTTTTTACGGGCATCAATCGATTTACGTAATACTTTAATCCCGGTTATGTCGTGTTCAGAAATATGGAGAACTTGAGAAGCTTTTTTTAATAAAACATCAGGGTGCTTTTCTTCCTCTAAAGTGATACGAAGTTGTAGGTCTTTTACCATGCGCCAAAATTAGACAATTTTGGGAAGTGTAATAAAAAAGAATTTTGAAGGGTCGTTTAACGTTTAGGCATTTGTGCTGTTTTTTTATTGAGTTATTGTTTATATAGATTGATATAAAGGCGTACTGATATATCTTAGCCCGGAATCAACAATTATTGTTGCTACAGTTTTTCCAGAACCCATTCTTTCCGCTATTCTCAGTGATGCGCAAATGTTGGCTCCGGTAGAAGTACCTGCAAAAATTCCTTCTTCTTTGGCAAGTCTCCTGGCCATAGACATTGCATCTTCGGTGGTAACAGTTAAAATCTCGTTTACTATTTCTGGTTGCCATAGAGGTGGAATAAAACCAATGCCAATTCCTTCAATTTTGTGTGAGCCGGAAGGACGACCGGATAGTACTGCAGACTCATCTGGTTCAACTGCAAATGTTTCTATTTTATCGTTATGTTTTAAAAGCGATTTAGTTACCCCATGAATGGAATGTGCCGTGCTTACTGTGTGAACAAAAGCATCTACCCTTCCTTTTGATTGCTCCCATATTTCATCGCCAAGCGGATAATAACCCTTCTCTGCATCATGATTGTTTAATTGGTCTGCCCACCAGTGATTTTCTTGTTCACTGAACTTCCTTGATGTTTCAATCATTTCTTTAATAAGACTTTCAGTTATTTTTTTATTATCACTTAAAACGTCTGTAATGGTAGCTCCAAATGCCTTCATTGTAATTCTCTTTTCATTGCTGAAAGCATCAGAAAAAACTGCATGAAAATTATAACCAAGGGATGCACATACAAATGCGAGTGATAT
>JBBKXS010000255.1:0-3745 GCA_037969605.1 Flavobacteriaceae bacterium | reverse complement strand
TGATTTCTGATAATTTCAATATCATGAATCATAGCGTCAAGTGTTATAGTATTAGTGTCAATCTTAGTTAATAAAGACCTACCCGTACCTCTTTGATCATATATAATAGCTTTATTGTTTTTGCCTATTATTTCAGCAAGTCCTCTAAAACCTTCACTATTCATGCCTGGACCTCCATTTATGATTAATATGGGTTGACCTTCACCATAGGTTGTAATGTGAATTATATTATTTCCGGTTTTAATAATTTCTTCAGTTTGGCAAAAAAGTAAGGAGGCTGTTAAGAAATTAAATACAATGAAGAGTTTAGTTTTCATATTCAAATTGCTTTCAACTAAGGGGTAAAAGGTAGATTTGCTTTTCAAAGCAACAGATAAAAAAATTAGATCACAATAATTTTAGAATAAATTAACACGAGTCTGTTTATTATAATCTACTATTGTATTTTTACTCATTGTTCTCAATATCGCTTATATGATGCTCAAGTGCTTTGACAGAAATTTGAATTTCCATAATTAATAGTGCTAACGAAATAATTAATAAAACAAGGGCAATTCCAAAAACCCAGACCGCAAATGTATGCTGCTGAATGTATATCAAAAACATCGTTAACACACAAAACAGTAAGCTTGAAATTCCAAAAATTTGCATGGAGCGTGTCAGGTACAATCGTGTTCTTATATTTTTAATTTGCTGCATTAGAACTTTATTCTTGTTTTTTTGATATTTGTCATGCAAACTTCTAATCACCGAGGCATAGGCTAGAAACCTATTAGTATATGCAAGCATAATTAAAGAAATAGCAGAAAATAAAAGTGCAGGTGTTGTAAGAGATAGTTGTTCCATTTGATGAAATATTTGATTCTAAATTAGTCAAAAAAACTTGATTCTAAACTCAGTTCTTTGTTGTGCACAGTTTTAATTTGGATTTAATGGCTTAAATTCAATTTTCGAATAAAAACTTTGTTATTATGGGGTTAATCAATTCTGGATTATTAAAAATATCGTGATTTGAGTTGGGTAAAATACCAAGTTCAGCTTCTGGAAGGATATTATAGATATCAATAGCATGACTTATCGGAATGAATTGGTCTCGATCTCCTAAAAGAACTAATACTTTGGATTGTATTTTTGTTAGAATTTCTATAGGAATCCAGACTTCCTGCAACCACATCTCTTTTGAATTGTAAACAAATTTTTCCCAATGTTCAGGATTTGGTGATTTATTTTTATAGGAAATGGCAAATTCTTCTGGAAGAATTTCCGGACTTATACTTCGTAACATAACCAAACCTTCTGGTTTACTAGCTTGTGGATTGAGTGCACCTGCGCCAAACACTAATTTATTAATTCTATCTGGCACCATATGAGCTACTAACATGCCAACAATTGCACCATCGCTATAACCTATAACATTAACCTTGTCAAGTTTTAATTGGGCAATTATTTCTACAACATATTCTGCCAAGATTTGATAGCTCAAAGAGTCTATACTTTGAGACCTACCATGGCTTGGACTATCAATCGTGATCAATCTAAAATGTTTAGATAAATCGGGAATTACCTTTTCAAAATTCAATATACTTCCCAACCCTCCATGAAGCAATATAGTGGGAGTTCCTTCACCATATATTTCATAATAAATGTTAGTATTATTTACTTTAATGTATTGACCATCATTAGATCCATACTCAATTGAAGATTGTGCGATCATTTGATAATTTACAAACAATCCAAACCATGCTAAATAGATGATTTTTCTTATGATTTTCATAAGCAATTCTAATTTATCGGAATAACGGTTCGGCTAGGAGCCATTACCTATGGATGTTGTTGTGAACAACGTGCATTTGTATCTAAAACAAAAAGCCAAAACCAGTACAGTTCGTCAATCCGTATCCGTTTTTTTATAAATTCCCTCAAAAGCTTTACTTATTGGTTCACCGCTTTCGTTAAGAATTTCCCATCGTTGTATTACAGAATCCTTGTTATTTTTTGACCAAGTAATTTGATTATAGTAATTTCCATTTGGACCATTTACGAGCTTACTTTTAAGAATCATAATGCCATCATTACTAAGGTTTCCTTTTAAATTAAGTACATTACCAGTATTGCTGATCCAAACTTGGTTCCAAGTATTATTGCTTGAATCAAAAAAATTATAACTTGTTCCGGTATTACTTTTATTTGAAGCCTTCCAGTTTTCCTGCAACACACAACTATCTTGCAATTTAACAACCTTATTGGTTCCTATTATTTTGCCACTAGTGTCATAAACGGTCCAATCTCCTACCCAAAAATCAAAGGCTTTATGGTTTTCTGTACAGCAAAGGCATTGGCTATCACTTTGTGCCAAAGAAGGGTATAAAATAGTTAAAATAATTAAGACTGTTAGATAAGTTTTTTTCATTTCATTTAGTTTAGGAATTGATTAAATTATATATTTTATTTAAGAATAGCAAAATCTGCTCGAATTTTCCGCGTTGTTGTGCTTACGTTATTTCTACTTAATATCTGAACTTTAGAAAACAATCTGATTAAAAATTTATTCCAAAGAGGTTGTTTGTAATATTTTTGATAGTTCATATTCTCCAATAATACATCAATTTCGTTTGGTGTTAATTTCACATAACGATTGATGTATCCTATGCGTGGTTTATAGTTCAATGTTTCTTGCTTTTTTATATGTGTCATTGCATGAAAATCTGCTAGAATGTTCTACTGACACTTTAAATTTTTTGTGTTTATACAGCTTAAGTTATCTATTATAAGCAATTGTTTTTAGCAACTAATATAAAGTTTCAACCATGGCTTCCAGCAGGACAAAACTAAAGTGTTAGTGAGCTTAAAAGGTATATTTGATATTATTTAGTATTAACCACATAATCCGCAAGAATCAGTTGGCAAGATTCTTTACCTTTATGCCAATGCAAAACTAATAGATGATTACAGATATAGCTATAATCAAACCAGAACCTATTGTGGCCGGAAAACCATTAAAGCTGTTTAATCGCGCTACAGATATAAAGCTTACCATAAAAGCCTTAGAAGCAGGTAGGTCTGTATTGATTACAGAGTTTTATAGCAATGGGTTGTTACTTCTTAAGGCGTTGCACATGCAACTAAAAATAAAATTTCCTAACCGGTCTTTTCAGGAACAGCGCGAGTATCGATCCATATATCATAAGCTGTCAAATCTTATTGTAATAGAAATTCTAAACCATAAATTGGCGGTAAAAAAAGCCCCTTCTATAGGTTGGTTAAAAAAACTTTACCCCGAAACCAGCGATTTTTTATTGTCCTTTCCCCAAGTTCAAGGACTCAATAGTTCTTGGCAGTGGTACCAAAATGGGATTTCAATTCCTGTATTGCGAAATAAAATACATCCGTATTATGGCACTTATTTTCCTACTCGGTTTGATCATTTGATCCTTTTCGACAATTGGTTGAAACGATATGCTGGACCTAAAAAGTCTGCAATAGATGTTGGGATTGGGAGTGGTATACTTGCATTCCAAATGGTAAAGCACGGTTTTCAAAAAGTCCTTGGTACAGACACAAATCATAATGCGGTTGTTGGGTTAACAGAGTTTATGGGGGATACCAAGTTGTCTAGAAAGATAGAACTGCATTTAGGGCATCTTTTTGGCAAGTGGGAAAAGCAGACTGAATTGATTGTTTTTAATCCGCCTTGGTTACCAGCATTGCATAATCAGGATAGCAATGACGATGCTATGTATTACAA
>JBBKXS010000254.1:0-4372 GCA_037969605.1 Flavobacteriaceae bacterium | reverse complement strand
ATTCTAGGATTAGAATCTCAAGATAACTTATAAAAACTTTTTAACAAAAATTATGTTAATTTTTTGTAATGCCCTAACAGGTTTTGAGTTGAACCATCATGTTTGTTAACAACTTTACCATCGTTCATCTCACTTAAAATGGTATTTGCTAGCTGTTTTCCTAGTTCAACTCCAAATTGGTCGTAGCTAAAGATGTTCCAAACTATACCCTGAACGAATATCTTGTGTTCGTATAAAGCGATCAATTTTCCTAAACTTTCAGGCGTAAGTTGATCGATTAAAATAGTTGTAGTTGGTTTATTTCCTTCAAAAACTTTAAATGGCGTCAATCTACTTGAAGTTCCTTCGGCAACAACGTCTTCTATTGTTTTACCGTTAAGAAGCGCCTCAGTTTGCGCAAAAAAGTTGGACATCAATTTGTCTTGATGATCCTTATTGCCATGGAGTGATTTGGAAAACCCAATAAATTCTGCTGGAATTAATTTAGTGCCCTGATGAATCAGCTGAAAAAATGCATGCTGCGAATTAGTTCCTGGTTCTCCCCAAATAATGGTCCCAGTTTGATAGTTTACTGGATTTCCACTTCTATTCACACACTTTCCATTGCTCTCCATAATTCCTTGTTGCAAATAGGTTGCGAACTGGTTTAGGTATTGAGAATAGGGTATGACTGCTTCTGTTTCTGCTCCAAAAAAATTATTGTACCATACACTTAAAAGTGCTGTAACCACTGGGATATTCTTGTCAAAAACCGTGTTTTTAAAATGTTCATCCATTTTATGGGCGCCCAGAAGCAAGTTGTCAAAATGTTCAAAACCAGAAGCCAAACTTATTGTTAGGCCAACCGCACTCCACAATGAAAACCGGCCTCCTACCCAATCCCACATCGGAAATATATTGTGCTGGTCAATTCCAAATTCCTTAACTTTTTCAATGTTTGTAGATACGGCAACAAAATGTTTGGCAACATCTTTTTGGCTCGCTGATTTTAGGAACCACGTCCTTAATGTATTGGCATTAGACAGCGTTTCTTGGGTTGTAAATGTTTTTGAAACAATTACAAATAATGTGGTTTCAGGATTTAATTTCTTGATGACTTCGTTAACATGGTCACCATCAACATTGCTTACAAAATGTGTGTTTAAATGATTCTTATAAAATCCCAAAGCTTCTACAACCATAGCAGGACCAAGGTCAGATCCTCCAATTCCTATATTTACAACATCTGTAAATGGTTTATTGGTAAATCCCTTTAATTGCCCATTGACAATTTGATTGGTAAAATTTTTGATTTTATCTTTAACCTCATAAATTTCAGGAATTACATTTTCATTATCCACATAAACTTTTGCGGCTTTAGGTGCTCTTAAAGCAGTATGTAGAACTGACCTGTCTTCAGTTTCATTGATGACATCACCTTTAAAGTATTTTGAAATGGCATCTTTTAAATCCACTTCCTTGGCTAAATCCAATAAAAGATCTAAAGTTCTATTTGTAATTCTATGTTTGGAAAAATCGACATAAAAATCCTCCCAGCGTATAGTCATGTCGTTAGCCCTATTTTTGTTTTGGTTGAACAAATTTTTCATGTGAACATCTTTAACTTCATTAAAATGTTCTTTTAATAAGTTCCAAGATTTTGTGGATGTAGGGTTTATCGATTTTAATGCCATTTATTTTACAGATGAAATTAGAGTTTCTTCAACCTTTAATGAAGTTTCAGGTATTTCAAATTGAATACTATCCAATTGTGATTTAACAGATTGAATAAAAGTTAAATATTTAGCTTTTAAGTTATCTGAAATAGGTTCAGCTTCTGGCAACTTTTGTCTAAATGGGTCGACTTGTTCCCCATTCTTCCAAAAACGATAGCATACATGTGGGCCTCCAGTATTACCGGTCATGCCAACCCAACCAATTACATCGCCTTGTTTCACAAACTGGCCAACATTGACCTTGCGCTTGCTCATATGAAGATATTGTGTTGAATAGGTCGCATTGTGCCTAATCTTAACATAATTTCCATTACCACCTTTTCTGGCCGATTCAATTATAGTCCCATTTGCTGTAGCCAAAATTGGCGTTCCAACTGGTGCGGCAAAATCGGTGCCTTTATGTGGCCTCACGACATTGCCATAATAAGCAATCTTTCTTTTTAAATTGTACCGCGATGAGATACGGCTAAACTGTACTGGCATTTTCAAAAAAGCCCTACGCAAATTTTTGGCTTCCTCATTAAAATAATCTCTTATGTGTTTTATGGAGTCAGTTTCAAATTTAAAAGCATAAAAGGGCTCATTCTTATGCTCAAAAAGGGCAGCTTTAATATCATAAACTCCTGCATAAATGGTGTCGTCTATAAACTTATCAGTATAAATGACCTTAAAGCGATCTCCTGGTTGAAGTCGTCTAAAATCGATGGTCCAGGCATAGATTTCATCTGCCATTTTATTAACCAACCTATAACTTAAACCTAGTTCTTCCAGTGTTTCGGAAAGGTTGTTATTGATGACTCCTGAAGCTGTTCTTTCAACATATTTAATAGGTTTTCTACTACTATAGGCATGTATGGAGTCTTGGAAGTTTACAACAATATATTCTTCCATATTCGGCTGATAAATGAAACATTTTGGACGTTCCAGCGAATCTTTGGAACATAATAAAGTATAGGGTTTGCCCACTTGCAACTTACGAATATTAAAACTGTCTTTAGCTCCTTGAACAATTTTAAAAATTTCAGGATAGCCCAGTTTGTAGCGCTCCATGATGACGCCAAAGCTATCTCCGGATTTAATGGTATCCCGTTTAACAATATAATCGTTAAGGTTAAAGCCAAATTCAAAGATGTCTTCTGGCTCTACATAAGCTTCAAATTCAGTTAAATCTTGAATTTCCTTTTCTTGTTTGCATGCAACGATGATGATACAAGTAAAAAGTGCTATTAATAATTTTCTTGATTGCATTAATTTATTTAATGGTTGTTAAATATTTTGTCCCCAATTTTTTAATTCTCCTTCGCTCCAAAGTTCAGGAAAAAATATGCGCCTTTGATGTTTTGGATGCATATATTTTTTCCAATCACTACCGCCAGTTGCTTCACCATCTCCAGTCCCGCTTTCAATATAATGTACCGCGGTATTGTAATGTGCCATGACCCAAGTAACATTGACCGTATAATCATAATGTCTCATAGCCCTTATCAAATCTTCGTTTTTTTGATCTATTTGAGGCAGCTCCTTGTAACGTGTCCAAAGATTTTTTGTATTATAAGTTTGCATAAAACGGATAAAATCACCCTTATAGCGCATTTCAAAGTTAGTCAAAAGAGTCGATTTTTTTCCAGTTGCGTAATCTTTTCCTGCCGCTTGCCAGTATAAATGCTCAAAAGCGTGTTCAAATGGTGTGTTTCTGTCAATTGTTGCTCTAAATCTATGATCGATAAGATTAATGAGTTCAGTTGAGGCAAATTCGACAAGCCTGTATTGGGCACTTTGAAAACCACTTCCAGGTGTTAAAGTATAGCGAAACTTCATATATTGCTCAATTTCCATACCTTCCCTCATGATATTAAAAGACGTGGTCAGCATATCAAAATAGCGACTGATGCGCATGATCTTGTTTTCAAAAAATTCAACATTCAACTTTTCCTGTTCCGCAACTTGCTGAATTTCCCAAAGGATCATCTTAAAAATGAGTTCGTTAATTTGGTGATACCCAATAAAAACCATTTCATCAGGTAAAGTCGTGCGTTGAATTTGCAAATTCAAAAGCGCGTCAGTATGAATATAGTCCCAATACGTAATGGGTTTGCTATAGAGCAATCCCAATAAGTGGTCATCAATATCTTGATTTATGGCATCGTATTTCTTCTGAAGTTCTTTTAAAATAGGGTCAAAGTTGGGTTGATTGGTCATAATTATTAATCAAATTGAATAGGGAAAGGGTGTTTTAATCCTTTAAACGCCACTAAATCGGTGCCCAAATGGCCTACCGCTAAATCGGCTTTAATCTTAAGCGGTATTTTATTCTCATCAGCACTAACCCATAGGGTCAAACTCTCTTTTTCTTTAAAAACTCGGCCGGCCATGACATAAGGTCTAAAAATTAATGTTTTAACTTTACCAAAATTAGTCTTTATGGTTTCTCTTCCAAGAAATTTTAAGCGAAATTGGTAATTCTCCTCATCAAAAAACATGTTTAATGATACTATTTCTCCTTCTTTTATGGAGTCGGTATTGTAATTGTTACGCAAATAATAAAATGCAGAAACCATATCTTGAACATCTTTTTCGGTTGCATAGGTTTGTTCGGTTTTATGCTTTTTATTTTTTACCAATGATTTTTTATTTACCTGGTCAAATTCTATTTCAAG
>JBBKXS010000253.1:0-3686 GCA_037969605.1 Flavobacteriaceae bacterium | reverse complement strand
TAAAGTTAATTTCATAACCTTTACAATGTGTTAATGTTAAATAGCTTAAATCAGAGGGTTTATTCCTTATTAAACCTGTAAGAGGACCAACAAAACTAAAAGGTTCAAAAATATTTTTATTATATACTTTACCACATTCTGAATTTAAAAAAGCTCCTGCTAATCCTGAAGTCATCATATATATTTTATTCGGAATTTCTCCAACATTATTAATTGCTGTATTAGCCTTAACTTCTTTAAAAATTGAAATTTCCGTGAGTTTATCAAAAGTTTCTTCAGTCAGTTCAACAAAAGAATTTAAAAAAGCGTGATTCTTGTTCATTACAGACAAACAATTATTTACAATTAAAAAAACCTATTCGGGACTAGATAATTATGCTCATTAAAATTTAGAAAGTTTAAATGTTATACTTTTAGCATGGTTTAAAAATATACATGTCGATGTCATTATTAATTACAAATATAAAAGAACTTCTCCAAGTAAGGGAAACAAACACCCCTTTTGTAAAAGGTCATGATATGAAAATCCTGCCTACAATTAAAAACGCGTTTCTTTATATTGAAAACGATAGTATTGTTGATTATGGAAAAATGGACAATTGTAACATCGCAAATCCAGATGAAATCATTGATGCCTCAGGAAAAATAGTCTTGCCCACTTGGTGCGATTCCCATAGCCATTTGGTGTATGCAGGTGATAGAACCCAAGAATTTGTAGACCGGATCAATGGTCTGACCTACGAGGAAATTGCCAAACGAGGTGGTGGTATTTTAAATTCTGCTGAAACCTTACAAAATACTAGTGAGGAAGATTTGTTTGAACAATCATTAAAAAGACTGAATGCCGTTGCTAAGCAAGGCACTGGAGCTATCGAAATTAAATCTGGTTATGGCTTAACTGTTGAGGCTGAATTAAAAATGTTACGGGTAATCAATCGATTAAAAAACGAATCCCAAATTCATGTTGTTCCTACATTATTGGCTGCTCATGCCATTCCTAGGGAATATAAAAACAATACCCAGGGGTTTATTGATTTAGTAGTACAAGAACTTATCCCGAAGGTTTCCAAAGAGCGACTGTCAAAATATATTGATGTGTTCTGTGAAAAGGGCTATTTTGGTTTGAAAGAGACAGAACAAATTTTAAAAGTTGGAACTAAATTTGGACTGATCCCAAAAATTCATGTCAATCAGTTTAATGCTTTTGGAGGTGTAGCTTTGGGAACTCAATATAATGCGCTTTCGGTTGATCATCTCGAAGAATTGAACCCTGAAGATATTGAAGCTTTAAAGCAAAGCAATACAATACCTGTGGCCTTACCAGCTTGTTCCTTTTTTTTAGGTATTCCCTATACGCCGGCGAGACAACTCATAGATGCAGGTTTACCTTTAGCTTTGGCAACGGATTATAATCCCGGATCTTCACCAACTGGAAATATGAATTTTGTAGTCAGTTCAGCCTGTATAAAAATGAAAATGACTCCTGAAGAAGCCATAAATGCAGCGACTTTAAATGGTGCTTATGCCATGGGAATCAGTGAGGATTATGGCAGTATTACCAGAGGAAAAAAAGCCAACCTCATCATCACGAAAGAGATTCCAAGTTATCATTATCTATCTTATGCTTTTGGAGATGATCATATAGACTCGGTTATAATAAATGGAATCAGGATTGCCCAATAAAAAAACCCCGAAAGTCTTATTTTCGGGGTTTTAAATTCAAATTACCAATTTTACTTAAGTGTAAATTCTGAGGTAGATACTAATTCTTTTTGGTTATAAACATTAATCGTATATTTTCCTTTAGTAAACTCGTTATTAGGAGCAACAAACTCACAAATGTTCAAGTTCTTGTTTTCATAGTTAAATTTGCTTATAATACTATAATTTATAACAACATCTCCAAATTGAATTTGTTCGTTAGTACCTAAGACAACACCATTAGGATCCAATACTTGTACATATAACTCTTTGTCGCCTGCACCCACTACAGTATTTTTAGCCACAGTGTAACACACCTGAAGTTTATCACTTCTTCCAGCTCTTTCAGTTGGTACTAATTTACCAGAACTTCTTACAATAACTCCAAACCCATTTAGGCCTACAGTTTGTAACATCGATGCATTTTCCACTACTGTTGACAATTCTGTGTTTTGAACCAATAACGAATCGGTGAAGATCGTACGTTCAGCCAATTGAATTTTAGTACTATCCAACGAAGTAGCTAACGAAGAGTTTTGAATTTTAAGTTTTTCGTTTTCAGTTAACAATTCGTCCATTTCTTCACGTAAGGAAAGAAATTTCTTTTTATAATTCCAAAGGCTAGAAACACTGTTTTGAGAAATTTTCAAAGAATCCATTAACCCTTGAATCCGTGCTCTTGCTTCTACTAAATCTTGGTTACTTGCTTCATTTTCACCAATAATAACGTCGTACTGTTTTGACATGGTTTCTAAGTCGGCCATGACCTGTGCTTTTTCTTTTGTTAGAGCAACCTCTGTTTCTTTTTTGTCATTGTAAAGTTTAGAAGTATAAACTCCTGTACCAATAAATAAGACCAATAAAATTCCTATAGCTACTTTTAGGCCTGTGTTTTTGTTGTTGTTTGCATTCTCCATGAGATGTCTGTTTAAATTTTGAGTGTTAAATTAATCAATTACTTTATGATGTTGAAAATAAATAATATGTATTTTTAATTTTTAATTTACCTTTTATGGACAAGCTCGTTTTATTTAATAAAAATGATTTAAAAAATCTTTTAAAAAATCGTCACGGCGAATCCAAGTTTGGAAACCATATCCAAATACTTTCTAACTTCAATACTATATACGATGACATTGTTAATTTGGATGTTACTTATGTGATTTTTGGCATAAAAGAAGATATAGGTGTATTTGCAAACTATGGTAAGTTAGGTACGTCAAGAGCTTGGGATGCAACCTTAAGCGTTTTATTAAATATACAAAGCAACTCCTTTACCCAACCTAATAAGGTACTTGTACTGGGTTATTTGGATTATTCAAATGCATTGGAAAAATTAAAAGAACTAGACCAAAATAATAAAAAACATATTTTAAAGGCTAGAAAAAAGGTTTCTAAAATTGATCTGAATGTATCAGAATTGGTCTATCAAATTATAAAGGCTGGTAAAATACCAATTGTCATAGGTGGTGGACATAACAATGCTTACGGAAACATTAAAGGCACATCTTTAGCTTTAAAAAAACCCATTAATGCAATAAATTTTGATGCTCATTCCGATTATAGAGCAGAAGAAGGCAGACATAGCGGAAATGGTTTTAGTTATGCACACAGCGAAGGGTTTTTAAAGCATTATTTTATTTTTGGACTGCACGAAAATTATACTTCAGAACCAATTTTTAAAATTTTGGATAAAAATAAGTTGATCAATTACAACACCTTTGAATCTATTGAAATAAGAAAGGAATTACAGTTTAATTTGGAACTTGAACGCGCTTTGGAATTTATTGCGAAAACCCCATTCGGAATTGAAATTGACTGTGATGCCATCAAAAACATACCAAGCAGCGCCATGACTCCAAGTGGTTTTAGTGTCAATAAAGCCAGACGTTTTGTACATTATTTCGGAAAACATGAAATCGCAAGTTATTTGCACATTTGTGAAGCGGCTCCAACGCTGGAAACTGAAACTCAGATAGGAAAGC
>JBBKXS010000252.1:0-3319 GCA_037969605.1 Flavobacteriaceae bacterium | reverse complement strand
TATTGACCGTAACAGAATAGACATCTTTCATAAGTAAGTACAGTTAGCCACAGAGTGCGTACCGATGTGCTCGCGGCACGAACGGTGTTGGTCTCTGTGGCAAAGAAGGCCTTTGTAGGAGGTCCATTCTTACTAAGTCAATCTCATGTCAAACTGTTATACACATCCACGATCAGTTTTGCTATCTTCTCCCAGGCATAATCCTGCGCGTACTCCACTGCGCGTCGACTCATTGTTCCGTGAAGAGTCTTGTCGTTCAGCAGCCATGCGAGCTTGTCGCATAACATATCTGGTTCCTGGTCAGGGATGGTAAAGCCGGTTTCGCCATCACGCACTAAGTAAGCCAAGCCCCCCACTTCTGAAGCAATGACTGGGGTTCCGCATGCCATAGCCTCAAGCGCCACCATACCGAACGATTCGTAATGCGAGGGCATCACCAATACCTCGGCAGCGGAATAATAATAAGGCAGTTTATCCTGATTGCGCCTCCCCAAAAACACAACGGTCTGCCCCATCGCAAGGTCATCGCACATTGCCTGCAATCGCGCCATCTCAACCGTCATTTCTTCGCGGCTCGCGGACGGATCGCCGCCAATGATCGCCAAATGGACGGGATGTATGTCGCCTTTCAATTGTAAACAAGACATCGCTTCGATCAACGTGCTTACACCTTTGAGCCTTTCAATACGCCCTACAAACAGCACCATGCGATCTTCTGGTTTTAATCCGATATAAGATTTTGCTTCATCAGATGGGATCGGGTAAAAGTGACCGACGTCCACGCCTGGTGGGATGACGACCATCTTATTCGGGTCGCCTTTGTACAGGAAACGTAACTGCGTTAGCTCAGCCAACGTTGCGACAGTGACCCGGTCTGCCCGACGGAGAACCTGATTCTCACCATTGACACGATACACACCCTCACGCTCCGCCTCGGACTGTGCGATGCGGTTCTTCATCTCGCCCAAAGTGTGGAACATGTGTATGATCGGCGTACCAGCCCACAGGTCCGATAGAGATTCGGCGGCGATGCCGCTCATCCAGTAGTGGCTGTGGATGATGTCATATCGGATTCCTTTTTCTTCTGCAAAAGCCTTGATGCCATCCACAAACTCGGGGATGTAATTCGCCAACTCCGATTTTGGGACGGGGTGTTCGGGGCCCGCAGGCACGTGGACGACGCGATTGCCGTAGCCCAACTCGTGCAGGACGTGTGGGACGTGGTCGTCCTGTGAGCGCGTGAAGACATCCACATGGATGCCCATTTTGCCCAATTGACGCGTGAGTTCGCGGACGTAGACGTTCATGCCGCCCGTATCCTTGCCGCCCAGCGTTGCCAGCGGACAAGTGTGATAAGAGATCATTGCAATTCGTAACATGGTTGTTCCCGCTGTTATAGACGTGATGTGAGATTGATTACTTGCGTTATTTACTATCAGGCTCGAGCCGCCGTCCGCGCGGCGTGTTGCAGAAAGCCTGCGCCGAGGACGGCGCAGGGAGCGATCTAGCTATGCTCAGGATGACATTTCCTTGCGGGTTTAATTGTAATCCCTTATAATCTTCGGCGCTAAAGAAATTGCCACCGTAGCTCAGTTGGTAGAGCGACGCTCTCGTAAAGCGTAGGTCACGAGTTCGACTCTCGTCGGTGGCTCACCTATAGAAGCATCCATGTAACCAGTTACATGGATGCTTCTATTATTAATGTTGTTCAAGAAGTTCGATAATTCTGCCAAGCCAAACATCCGCCATTCTTTCTGACGCAGTTTTGTTTGGATGAATACCCCACCTATCAAAATCCGCATTCGATTGAATAATGTTTGACATAGTAACATACGATACTTGTTTGCCAGACATGCGTAGATTGCTTACCACTTGAGGTATTTTATAATTATACAAAGTAATCGTCTCATTTAGAAGTTTATTTGACGGGTAATCGGCAACTGGAATAAGCTGGGCAACAATGACTTCTGTTGTCATTGGTAGTTTTTCGTAGATGTGCTCTATAAGTTGAATGAGATCCATTACCATTTGGTCATGTGACCTGGAATAATTACCATCATTGGTGCCGATGTGAAGCAAGATAATTTGAGGCTGGTTATTCTGCATCCAATCGGAATTTTGAACACAATAATCTATGTCTCTGATGGTCCATCCACTATGGCCTTCATGAGCATAATCATCTACCACTGATACCGACCCAACATAGTTGACCTGAACTCCTTGGGCGGCAAGTTTAAATTTTAGAAACTCTCGATATCCATATCCATTCGGATTCATAGGATTCAGAGCCCAATTACATGCAGCCAATCCAGAACCATCTGTTGGGCGCTTAAAGCTAGATGATAAATTACAATTTTCTGGAGCATCACAGGTCCCCTCTGTAATTGAATCGCCTAATGGCATAATACGAACTGGATAATCAATTCCAGGGCGTGGAGCAGACGTGGAAATTTCAGTAGGTGGCGCAGTTTTTACATGTATCGAGATAGCTGTTAATGGAACGACTGTTGGCAATACATCTGCCGTAGGTGCTGAACAACCAGATAGGAGTGTCATTAGCAACACTAACTCAACTAGCGCAAGGGACTGGGAAATTGTAATATTGCTTCTCATCAGTGAATCAATAACTGGAATTACCCAAGATTATTCGGAAAATAAATCTTGGAGCCCTGGCTTCACTCTATCCCATCAAAGATATGATCGATCACATCTTCACTCACATCGAATACTGCGCCATTTTCAGGGATGGCCTCTACAGTCATCCACTTGGGTAGGCGGTCATCTTCCTTTGTGAAGCCTGCACGTTTATTGAACTCGCGCTCCATTTTGATGGTTTCTTTTCCAAGTGATTGCAAGATATTATCAGGGACATCGTCCCAGCCGTAGCGCGCCATTAGTAAACGCTTCACAACGCCATCGGGTGTGGCGGCATAACCGAAACCTGCGAAGATACATGCGCCTATTGTGTCATAGCCAGCCATATTCAACTGTGCATTCAGCGAAGCATCTTTCTGCGCATTTGGGTCAAGATGATCGATCTGCGCACGGATGGTCAATCCAGCGGTATGGTCTGCGCCTTGCGGGGTTGTGGCATATGTCAGACCCGTGCCCTTGATCGAGCGCGGCTCATAACCAGACATGGCTTGTCCCTTCACAGCAGGAACCCGCTCAATGTTGTATTCTTTCCCAACACTGACCGCGCCATTACCGAGCACGTAACCCAACTCCGTGCCATTGCGAATCTCGTCAATCAATTTCATCGCGTCTTCTTCACTGCCCCACTCCATTAACCCAGCTTCCGCGGCTACGCCCAAAGCGC
>JBBKXS010000251.1:0-3550 GCA_037969605.1 Flavobacteriaceae bacterium | reverse complement strand
AAATAAAGCTACCTGAGTTAGAAAAGTAAAATTTATTAACTATCTGTTTCAAATGTAATAATGACACTTTTGGAGGCTGGTGTTTTTGCTGTATGAGCAAAACTATCTAATGGTACGAGCACATTGGTTTCAGGATAGTAAGTAGCACAGCATCTTTTTGGAATATCATAACCCACCACTTTAAATTTATTGGCCACTCGGGTGACTCCCTTAAATACCGATTTTAAGTTCACGACTTGTTGCTCTACCAAACCTCGTATTTCCATATCCTCAGGATTCATAAAAATAATTCGTCGTTCATTAAAAATACCGCGATAACGATCATTTAAACCATAAATAGTGGTATTAAACTGATCGTGACTGCGTATAGTCATCATCATCAACTCATCTTCTGCAAGCTTCCATTCGGGTAATTTATTGATGCTGAAATTAGCTTTCCCTGTGTTCGTTTTAAATTCACGCTTTCTAGCGCCATTAGGCAAATAAAAACCTGAAGGTTGCATTAATTTGGAATTATAATCTTGAAAACCGTCAACCACTTCCTGAATATCATCACGTACCAAATTATAATCATCAATATATTTTAACCAACTTACTTTCGATTTATCTTTTAAGGTAGCATGGGCTATACTACATACTACCGCTACCTCACTTAACAAATTATCGGAACAAGGATTTAAAATGCCTTTAGTTGAAGACACGACACCCATGGAGTTTTCAACACTTTGTATTTGAATACCTGTTTTTTGATAATCTTTTTCTGAACGTCCCAAACAAGGCAATATCAAAGCTTCATTTCCTGTAACTAAATGTGAACGGTTCAATTTTGTGCTTACATGTACGGTTAAATCACAATTTGACATGGCTTGGGCGGCATAATTCGTGTCTGGAACCGCTGAAATAAAATTCCCTCCCATTCCTATGAATACTTTCGCCTTTTTTTTGTGCATAGCCCTTATAGCATCAATGACCGAATATCCATGTTTGGTCGTTGGTTTAAATCCATATTTATCTTCAATTTTATCCAAAAACGCTTTTGGGGCAGATTCCCAAATCCCTACGGTACGATCTCCCTGCACATTAGAGTGGCCACGCACTGGACATGTACCAGCGCCTTCCTTACCTATACTACCTTTTAATAACAGTAAATTAACCAATTCACGAATATTATCGACCGCATTTTCGTGCTGGGTTAAACCCATAGCCCAACAAATTATAAGCTTGTTATTGTTGAGAATCAGTTCGAAGGCCTTATTAAAAATCGATTCTGGAACTCCGGATAACTTTAAACACTCTTCAAAACTATAACGCTTTAAATCGGTTATAAATTCATCAAAACCATGTGTGTAATTTTCAATAAATACTTTATCAAATACGCTACCTGTCTCTTTTTCTTTTTCTAATAATTTTAGGAGTATCGCTTTTAAAAATGCAACATCACCATTAATAGTCACAGGCACATAAACATCAGCAATATCAGTACCTCCCGTAATAAGTTTTAGAGGATTCTGTGGATTTGTAAATTTAATTAAGCCAGCTTCAAGCAAGGGATTTACGGCAATGATTTTACCACCATTATGTTTGCATTTCTCTAAAGCCGTTAACATTCTTGGGTGATTTGTGCCTGGGTTTTGCCCAATGACCATCACCACTTCAGCCTTGTACAGATCATCTAAAGTCACCGAACCTTTACCTATTCCTAATGTTTCGGTTAATGCACTACCACTTGCTTCGTGGCACATATTGGAACAATCGGGTAAATTTGAAGTCCCAAATTCTCGCACAAACAATTGATATAAAAATGCCGCCTCATTGGTAGTTCGTCCAGAGGTATAAAATATAGCTTCATCAGGATGATCGAGCGCATTTAAATGTTCACCAACTTTTTCAAATGCAGCTTCCCAAGTTATGGGCTGATAATGCGTCGCTCCTTTTGGCAAATACATGGGTTCTGCCAGCCTACCGGATTTACCAATTTCAAAATCCGACCATTCTGAAAGCTCTTCAACAGTATGTTCAGCAAAAAAATGAGCCCCTATAGTTTTATTTTGTGCCTCTTCAGCCATGGCTTTTATCCCGTTCTCACAATATTCGCCAAGCGAAGACCGCTCATCATCAGGATCAGGCCACGCACAACCCGGGCAATCAAAACCGCCTTTTTGGTTGATTTTTAATGAAAGTTTGAAAGCATCAACAGGATTCATGTATTTAAACATTTGACCTAAAGAGGATTTAATGGCTCCAAAACCTGCACTGTTTTTAGCCCGTGACGTCACCTTTAAACTGTTGAATTTTTCAGGTGTTTTTGCATTATCCTTGGCGGATGAACTCATATTATCGTTTGAATTTTATATTATATTGCTTTTTATATTCTTCTGGCGTGTCTAAGTCTGCATTTTTTGAAGGTGGCACTAAAGTTTTAACAAATGCTTGGTGTTTTTCAATAATTGTTTTTGCTCCAAAATCATCATCTAATTTAGATAATTCCTCAAAATAAATGGTATCAAAAAGCACCGGAACTCCTTGCTTTAAATCACTATATTTTGTCGCAATGATTAGTTTTTTATTTGGAACGAAATTATCGATCATTAATTTTAAATAATCAGAATCAATAAAGGGTTGGTCAGCTAATGTAATGAGCATACCTTCTGTTTTGAGTTTTGAATTTAAAATATGGTTAACACCAAAGGCAATTGATGTTCCCAAGCCTCGTTCCCAATTTTTGTTTTCCAAAATGGTAATGGAATGCTGATTAATTTTTTGCTCAATTCGGTTATAATTAGCACCTAAAACAACCATAGGTTCTAAAGTGTTGACCTCTAATGCGGTTTGTATGGCGTGATCTAATAAAGTACTTTCCCCCCAATCGAGCAACTGCTTTGGTTGCCCCATTCGTGAGGAACTTCCGGCAGCCAATATAAGTGTGACTATTCTAAACACTAAATAGTATTTTTCGAATGTATTCGGCTTGTTTTTTCCTTTAAGGGCATTGGTGTTTGCTTTCTAATAACTGATAAGATTTCAGAAAGAATAGATATAGCAATTTCTTGAGGAGTTTCGGCGCCAATATTTAATCCAGTTGGCCCATAGAGCATATCCATAAATGATTCGTCTACATCTGGGCAATACTCTATAAACTGTGATAACAATGTTTCCCTACGTTTACTAGGTCCTAATAAGCCAACATATGCTGGGGCTGAATCTTTTACTTCGATTAAGTATTTTAAATCATTGGCGAAATTATGTGACATGATCACGATAGCCGTTTGCTTATCAATTGAACTCAACTCCAAAGCATCTGGCGAGGTCGAGTGAAATGCCGTGGCTCCAGGAAAATCCTCAATTGTTTTTGACTCTAATGGCCCCGAAATTACCGTCACATCCCAACCATTGTAGCGTCCTAATTCGCACAATTTGACAGCGTCATGCTCTGCACCAAAAATCATAAGTTTAAAACACGGTTGCAGGGTTTCAGTAAAAATTGAAAGCGAATCACTATTTTTTGATTGAATCGAAAGATTATAATCCTTGTTTTGAATACGAATTATAG
>JBBKXS010000250.1:0-12858 GCA_037969605.1 Flavobacteriaceae bacterium | reverse complement strand
CATCCCGGTCCTTATGTAAGCAACAAACACTGGAATACTGTAGAAATCTATAAAGGTGAGTTGTCACTCAATTTCATTTTTGAGCTTATAGACCATTCTTATGAGATGGTTGTTAAAGGCCTGCCCAAAAAGCTAAAAGAGCAACTCACCAAATAATTTTTATCAGGCAAAAATACCAGATAATCGAAATGATAAATTAAATTTGTATATTCGGGATACAAATTTTTTATTTCTCCCCCTAGAAAATAATGTTTAAGTTTTTAATATTGACTCTCCCCAAGGGTTTTTGTTTGCCCCAAATAGTTGCATTGAATATTATATTAATCAATTATACTAACCTTAAATTTTTATTAAAATTATGAAAACAAACAATCGAATTTTTATGGCATTGACTTCAGCGTTATTGCTGTTTTCAACAACCGCTTTTTCTCAAGATGCCGAAGCAAAAACCGCAAAGTATTATACGGTAACCACCATGCATTTTAATATGGATAACAATTCAGATGCTAAATGGGAAGATGTAGAGAAAGAATATCTCAATAAAGTGACCATGAAAAATGAGTATGTTATGGGTGCAGGATTTTACACCCATCTTTACACTTCTAATAGTACAGACGTAAAGTATGTTCAGGTTTACGCAAGCTGGGAAGATATTGATAAAGCAGGAGCAAGAAATGGTGAGTTAGAGAAAGCAGCTTGGCCAGATGAGACAGCAAGAACTGCCTTTTTAAAGAAACAAGGCGATTTTTATAGAGCGAAACACTCCGATGAAATTTATAGTGTATTACCAGGATCAAAACCTTTGGCAGAATCTTTAACCGGAGATATGATATTGTATGTAAGAACTAGTCATTATGCCTATCCAGAAGATGCGCCAGATGGAGAATTTGTTAAACTACGTAAGGAATATATTGAAAATGTAATCAACAAAAATGAAATTATTAAAGGCTATTATCCACATCGTCATTTCTGGGGTCAAAATAGCACCGATTTTGTTGAAGCGTTCTTTGTAGATTCAATGGATGCATTAAATAAAATGGGTGATAGAAATGGTGAATTAATTGGAGCACACTGGACAGATGCAGATGCTAGAAAAGGTTATTTTCAAAAATTAAACAAATACTTTACAGGTGTTCATGGTGATGAAGTATATACTGCTATTGCTGGTTTAAGAAAATAGATTTAATAAATTTAAGTTGAATAAAAAGGGGCGCTATGGCATCCCTTTTTTGTATATAGCTATTTTTTATATTCTAAAATCAAATTATTTGTTGAGTACCGCTTCAAAAAACTATTTCTGCTTATATTAGTTTCATAAATAAAAGGAATTATTTATATATTAAATTATTCAATATGGCCTTAATCCCTGGATTTGAATATGATATTTTCATAAGCTACGCACATTTAGATAATATGGCATTATCAAAAAAGGAACTTGGCTGGATTGAATTATTTTACAAAAATTTGAATCTTATGCTCGCGAAACGATTTGGACGTATGGGTTTGATTGAAATATGGTGGGACACAAAGAAATTAGATGGTAATATATTATTTGATGATTCAATAGAAGAGGGGATTCGTAAATCTGCCATAATGATCTGTTTAAATTCTCCTGGGTATTTAAAATCAGAATATTGCCAAAAGGAGCTTGAATTGTTTTACAACAAGGCAAAAAATGAAAGAGAGGGACTTAAACTGTCAAATCGAACAAGAATTGTTAATGTTTTACTTAATAATATTCCATTTAAAGATTGGCCAGACCCCTTAAGTGGTTCGACCGGGTTTCCATTTTATAGTAGCTTAGATAAAGATGATTTTGGAGAAACAATTGAGTCTACGTCGTCAGAGTTTAGACAACAAATGGTCCAACTTCGAGAAGCACTGTTTCAATTGATTTCAGAATTGGCAAAAGTTGACGTTTTTGAAAATGTTTTAGTTGAAGATTACAATCCGAACATAAAGGATTTCTCAATATATTTAGGTGAAGTACCAGATACATTGAGAACACCTCGAAAACGTATTGTAAATGAGCTTGAAAAAAAAGGATACAAAATAATTTCTGGTAGCCCTCCTCCAGAAGATATAGATGAACTAGAAAAGAAGACTTCTGAAGATTTAAAAAAATCAAGTTTGGCGGTGCATTTACTCGATAAATACCCGGGACGAGAGATAATAAATGCAAACGATAATTGGTATACAAAAAAACAAGTAGAAATAGCTCTTAAATCGGGTAATTCACAGATGATTTGGCTTCCACTAGAAACAGATTTTAAGAGTATTGAAGAGGATAATTATAAAGAATTTTTATATAATCTTGAGGCAGGTACGGCTTCTTATAAGGCATACGAATTTGTAAAAGGATCCAAATCAGATTTAGCCCAACAAATTATTGATTATGCAAACAAATTGAATCTAAAGAAGACCGAAGGGTCAATTACAAAAGAAAGCGTTCCTATATTAATCGATACTCATTTTAATGATCAAATTTGTGCTCTTGACTTATGTAAATTATTGTTAGATAATAATGTTCAACCATTTATAAATCCACAAGCTAACGACCCAAGACTTAATTTAGACATTCTAGCGCAGAGGATTCAACAAGTTAAAAAAATTGTATTCATTTATGGAAGTATATCAAAAGATTGGGTTGTGGAAAGAATGAGCGCTGCTTTACAAATAATTATTGAAAATAATTATGCTATTGATAGTTTTTATGTATATATGCTGGCTCCTGTAAAAAACCCCGAAGATGTTGTTTTAAATCAGAGGTATTTAAAAATTAGCGTTTTTGATAATAGTCATAATACGCAAATTGAAGAGACAATTTTCAATTCGTTTGTCAGCCGACTCAAAGAGATTAAAGTATGATACTAGATACGAATAATCCTTTTGTAGGGCTTCGTCCTTTTCAAAGTAACGAAAGTCTTTTGTTTTTCGGACGCAGTGATCAAACATTAGAATTATTACAGCGATTGCATGTTCATCGTTTTGTTGCCGTAATTGGAAGTTCAGGCTGTGGAAAGTCTTCATTAATTAAAGCTGGGTTAATTCCTTCATTAAAAGCTGGATATTTGGTAGATGACAGTAATAAGTGGGTAATTACCTCTATGACACCTGGTTATTCCCCTTTACTAAATTTAACAAAAACGGTTTTAGATAATGTGCTAGATAAAGTAACCCCTACTGATATTTCTGAACTTGCAATTAAAATAGAAGAACGTGGTGTAGATGCTATAATTGATAGATTAACTTCAAAATGGGATAAAGATCAAGTTAACTTTTTTTTTCTGATAGACCAGTTTGAAGAATTATTTAGGTTTAGCATGAGTTCTCATTCTGGAAAAATGGATGACAAAGCCATTGATTTTGTTAATATTATTCTATCCTTATCAGAACAAACTACAATCCCTATACATGTTGTTTTGACAATGAGAGCTGACTTTTTAGGCGATTGTGCTATGTTTTATGAATTACCTGAAGCAATTAATAAAAGCCAATATTTAGTGCCTAGGTTAAAAAGACATAAATTAAAAACTGTAATTGAAGGACCTTCTAAATTATTTGGCAAAGAGTTTAATCCATCATTAACATCGCTATTATTGAATAATTTAAATAATACAAAAGACGAATTACCAATATTGCAACATGCTTTAATGAGGATTTGGGAACATGTAAATATGCGAGGGCAATCAACAATTGATTTTGAAGATTATCAACATATAGGAGGAATTGAGAACGCCCTTTCAAACCATGCCGAAGAGGCTTTATCTAAATTATCAGAGGATGAAATTTTAATCGTCAAACAAATTTTTCAAGCTTTAACCGAAGTTGATGAGAATGGTAGAAAAATAAGAAGACCAGCTAATTTAAAAGATTTAAAGGCTTTAACAGGAATAGAAGAAAATAAACTGTTAAAATATATTAATCTCTTTATTGAGGACAATAGATCTTTTTTAATAGTAAATGACATTATTAACTCTAAAGATAAATTAATTGATATTTCTCATGAGAGTTTAATTAGACAATGGCATACCTTAAATAAATGGGTTGATGAAGAGGCAGTATCAGCTTCATTTTACCATCAATTATCTTCTGCTACAACGTTATATAAAGCCAATCAAAGAGAATATTTAACAGATCGTGAATTGCAAATCGCTTTAAATTGGAAAGAAAAGTATCAGCCAACATCAATTTGGGCAAGTCGATATAACAATTTGTTCGACTATTGTATGGAATATCTATACAATAGTAAAAATGCATTTGAAGCAGCTGCGGAATTGGCGCAGAAAAAAAAGCGTAAACAACGAAATTTGATAATTGGAATAGCCATCGTTGTACCTCTTGCCATTCTATCTATTATATATGCATATTCAATATCTAAAAAAAATGCATTATTAAAAAGTTATTCAAAAGAAGTTCAAGAATATTCAGGAAAATTATCCGTCGAAAAGGAAAAGTCAAATGCGGCTGTAGTTAAAGCCAAACAAGATTTAATTGATCTTAATAAGTTTATTAGTACTGACCTAGAGAGTATGCCCGCTCATGATTCACTAATTAAACAGCGTATTTTGCTGCGACTAAATTATTATTTGCCCAAAAACGAGAATGAAGCTAAACAAGCCAAAATCCTTCAAATAGATGAAGTTGAATTTGAAAAATTATCAGAATTCGTTCAAATTCAAGATTACAAATTTCTTATTAAAGACATTAAAAACCTTATGCCCAATGCTCCCATTGAAAACATTGAAAAGTTTATTTATGGGTTTAATAAAAGTTTAACGGCTAAATCTATAAATACACCTAAAAGATTTGCAGCGTTCATGGCAGTAGTTGCCTCTGAATCAGAAGAGTTGACCAACTTTGATACGCGGTATTATTATAATGCCAAAGAGTTACTTGAAAAGTATGAAGAGTCTTTTAAAGATGTAAAATCAATAGAAAGTTATGCTGGAAACCCTGAAAAAATTGCTAATCGCATTAATGCAAATATGAATGGGAATGGCGACGAAAATTCACAAGATGGTTGGAAATACCATAGTAGAGGGATAATGAAAATAAGATTTAAAGGGCGTTACGAATATTATACCAATAATACAGATTACAATTTATTGGAATATCCAGATTTGCTTTCTAATATCATTGTGGCTACCGATGTAGCTTGTTATATATGGGTTTTAAAATTAGGGGGGGAAGAAGGTGCAAATAAGTTTGCCGATGACAAGGATTTTAAAAAGATTGCTAATATTGTGCTATCAATTAAGGTTGATAAAAAAGAAGATTCCTTAAAAAAATTAATGGATTATTACAAAAAAGCTTGTAATTTGTTTGACGTTAAATAATTATTTAATCCCATTTCTAGTTAGAGTTTAAAAATTTAACTAACCAAACCCTAGAAATTATGAAAAAAGTATTAGCTCTTATCTTATTCTGCACCATTTCTTTTATTCAATCCATTAATTCACAAAATTTATATGCCTATGACGTTACTTATATGGAATTTACAACTAATATGTCGGTAGGCGTTAATTTTTCTGGTATTATTCTAAAAATTAGCGAGAGTCCAGATGTTTGGATTATTAAGGCATATGATGATAATTACTCTGGCCTTCCGCTCAAGTTAAAACGGAAAGATGCTCGTGGTAAAATACTCACACTAATTGACGAAAGTGGTTATTTAACGCTTCAATTAAATTTAGAATCATATAAAATTAATATGTCTTACAACGGCATCTACAATAATGCGTCGATTACTCGTGCCGTTGCTGGTCCAGGTTTGCCTCGAGAAAATGATAATGCCCAAATTATTGCTCAACATAGTGATAAATTTCTTACTGTTCAAGAAAACAATTTTAATAACGGGGTACAGTTATTCCAATCTACTCAAAATTATGTTTCCAATCAGAATTTCAAATTCAAACTAACGGATGACGGATATTATAATATATTAATTGGGCAAAAATATGGTAACCAAAAGGCCATTGATTTAAGTGGTGGAGGTACTTATGATGGCACTCCTATCCAACAGTGGGATTATGTAAATAATGAGAATCAAAAATTTTTATTGGTTCCTGTCGATCGAGAATATTTTAAGATTGTAACTTTCAATGGTAAGGTTTTAGATATATTTGGCGGTGAAATGTCAACAGCTGATGGGATTCCTCTTCATCAATGGACCTATTGGGGCGGAAAAAATCAGCACTTCAGAATTCAGCAATATTATAATGATGGGTCTAGTTTTCGCAGAGAATAATTTTCAATTTTTGCTTTAATAAAAATACATAGTTTAAAGGGTTGCTATAGCATCCCTTTTTTATTTCTCACTATTTTTGCCGAGTTAAAAATTGAAATTAATATGAGTGTTCTGCAAACATTAAAGGAAAGAAGCAATAATACTTGCGAATTGTGTACTTCAACTGAATGCTTAAAACAATATACAATTCCTCCTTCTTTAAATGAGTCTGTAGATAATAGTATATTGGTCTGCAATTCCTGTTCAGACCAAATTGAAGGAAATTCAGTAATGGATCCAAACCATTGGCGTTGCCTGAATGACAGCATATGGAGCGAACATGTTGCGGTTCAGATTATGGCTTGGAGAATGCTGCAACGACTTCGCAATGAAGGTTGGCCAAAAGACTTGTTGGACATGATGTATTTGGATGATGAAGCCTTAGCATTAGCTCGCTCGACTGGAGAACATGAAGATGCAGCTAATAAAATCATCCACAGGGATGTTAATGGTGTGATTTTGGAAGTTGGAGATTCAGTAGTGTTAATAAAAGACCTAAAAGTTAAAGGGTCCAGTGTGGTGGTCAAACAAGGAACTCCTGTGCGAAATATTCGTTTAGATCACGAAAATCACGAATATATAGAAGGGAAAGTGGATGGGCAGCAGATTGTCATTATTACCAAATATGTTAAAAAGACTTAGATGCCTTATTTGTTTTTGTTACGGTTAAATAGAAAACCTAATGGAATGACCAGAAACAAAAACAAAAACCTTCCAGTAATCAAACCATAGATAGTAATTATAAGTCCAGCAATAATTAATAAGGTAAGATAATTTTTTGAGTTCATAATTTGTTCATTTTTTTATATTCAGTTGGAGATTGTTGTTTAAGGGCTTGAAATTGTCGGTTAAAATTTGAAAGGTTATTATAGCCCGAACGTTCTGCAATTTCTGAAATAGAGACATCTCTGTTGGCAATTAAAAGCTTGCATGCATGTTCGATTCGCAATTCATTCAAAAAATTAAAATAAGTTTTGTTCGTTCTTTTTTTAAAGTATTTACAGAAAGCATTTTTTGTCATATTGGCAACCTCGGCAACGCTGTCCAAGGTGATTTCCGATTTAAAATGATTCATGGTAAATTCAAAGACATTGCGCATTCGACTTCCTTCATTATCGGTAAATTTCTTCTCATAAACAAAAGAAGACAGACTTCTATAGTTTGTTGTTGAAAGTAATTTTAATAGTTGAAATAAGATTAAAAAACGATTTAATTTTGAAGCTTTTTCAAGATGAGAAAACAACTCTTTAATAGGCTTCTGTTTGGATACCACTTTGAATCCATGTTTGGAACGTTTAAAAAAAGTCTGTAATTCTTTTAATTCTTCCAGTTCAAAAAATTGACTACCGAAAGATAATTTCGAAAAGAACAAACTAAGCATCTGTGAGCTTCTTGAAACGGCCAAATCACTTTTAAAAACATGTGGCAAATTACTGCCTATAACAAAAATATCACCCTGTGTATAATGGTTTATGGTGTCCCCCACAATTAATGTGCCTTCTCCTTGTACGATTAAGCTCAACTGAATTTCTTCATGTTGATGTAATTTATCATAGAAGGCTTCATCATGATCTATTTGAAAAACAAAAGCATTGTATTCTGGTTTCGGAATTTTAAATGGCAATACTTTCATTTGTTTCAGAACTATTAAGAGATCAAAAATACACAAATACTATTCAAAAATAAATTAAAAAAGTTTTAAATGGATAATATAGTATTGAATATGGATAAAAACGCGCTAATAAAATTGCAATTTCTAAAGTAATTTTGTTTCATCAAAAACATAATAATTTATGAGCATTCAATGGAAAGGTGTCATACCAGCAGTAACTACAAAGTTTACAGATAATGATGAATTGGATTTAAAAACTTTTGAACTTAATATTAATGCGCAATTAGAAGCTGGTGTACACGGTATCGTTTTAGGAGGCACATTGGGAGAAGCAAGCACATTAATTGATGCAGAAAAGCGAATCTTGACAAAAACCACGGTAAATCTTGTGAAGGGGAGAGTTCCTGTGTTAATCAATATTGCCGAACAGAGTACAAAGGGAGCCATAGAAGCGGTTAGAAAGGCTAAAGAAGATGGTGCCGATGGTCTTATGATGTTGCCGCCAATGCGATATAAGGCGGGAGACAGGGAAACGGTTGAATACTTTAAGACGGTTGCCAAAAGCACATCGCTTCCTATCATGATTTATAATAATCCTGTGGACTATAAAATTGAAGTGACACTGGATATGTTTGACGACCTTCTAGCCGATTGTCCAAACATTGAGGCGGTCAAAGAGTCGACAAGAGATATTTCGAACGTTACACGAATTAAAAATCGATTTGGTGATCGACTCAAAATCATGACGGGTGTTGATACCCTCGCACTTGAAAGTTTATTAATGGGAGCGGACGGTTGGATTGCTGGTTTAGTTTGTGCATTTCCAGCAGAAACTGTAGCCATTTATGAACTGCAAAAAGCTGGTCGAATACAAGAAGCACTTAATATTTATCGCTGGTTTTTACCATTGTTAGAGTTAGATATAAACCCTAAATTAGTGCAGAATATAAAATTGGCAGAAGTTTACACCGGAATAGGCACCGAAAATGTTCGCGCACCACGTTTGCCTTTGTATGGTGAAGAACGTAAACAGGTTGCCAAAATAATCGAGAAGGCTTTAAAAAACAGGCCAATTTTACCAGATTATAAAAATTTATAAAATGATAACAGGAAAAAACTATATTGGAAATCAAACTTCAGGAAAAGGAACTAAAACATACAAAACATTTAATCCGCAATTAAATATTGAAAATAGTAATGTTTTTTTCGAAGCAACAGCCGATGAAATCAATGAAGCCGTTGCTCTTGCAACAAAGGCATTCAAAACTTTCAGAACCATTTCCGGAGTTCAAAAGGCGAAATTTTTAAATGCTATCGCCGATGAAATTTTAGCACTGGATGACGAACTAATTCAAACGTATTGTTCCGAATCTGGGCTTCCCGAAGGTCGAGCAAAGGGAGAACGTGGAAGGACTATTTTCCAACTGCGAAGTTTTGCAGAACTTGTTCAAGAAGGATCTTGGGTTGAAGCCTCAATCGATACGGCACAACCTGATAGAACACCAATTCCAAAACCGGACGTCCGTAAAATGATGGTGCCACTCGGAACCGTCGCAGTTTTTGGCGCAAGTAATTTTCCTTTGGCCTATTCCACGGCTGGAGGTGATACTGCTGCCGCTTTAGCGGCTGGTTGTCCGGTGATTGTAAAGTCACATCCTATGCATGCAGGAACCGGAGAATTGGTGGCTTCTGCAATTATCAAAGCCGCAACAAAAACAGGAATGCCCAACGGGGTATTTTCAAATTTGAATAGCAGCGGAATTGAAGTAGGAATTCAACTTGTACAACATCCCGATGTAAAAGCTGTTGGATTCACAGGAAGTATCAGAGGTGGAAGAGCACTATACGATATAGCAGCGCAACGGGAGGAACCAATTCCTGTATTTGCAGAAATGGGAAGCATTAATCCGGTGATTATGCTCCCGGAAGCCTTGCATAAAAGAGGAGAAAGTTTGGCAAGAACCTATGCGAGTTCAATAACTGTTGGGTCAGGTCAATTTTGTACAAATCCCGGATTATTATTAGGAATTAAGGGAGAAAGTCTTTCTAATTTTATTCAGAATTTAGCAAGTGAAATTGTTGAAATTGAACCATCTTGTATGTTGCACCCCAATATTGTTGGTGCCTATGAAAGCAACAAGGCAAAAGCTTTGGCTCAACCTGAATTAAGTGTCATTGCCGATTATGCAACCGATGTACAAACCAACTACGCTCGACAGGCGATTACAACTGTTGAAGGAAAATCCTTTATGGAAAACACTACGCTACATCATGAAGTATTTGGTCCATTTTCAATGGTAGTACAATGTGAAGATGCTAAACAATTAGAAACTATTATTTCTAATTTAGAAGGGCAATTAACAGGAACGGTTATTGCCGAAAATAATGAAGCTTCAAACTACACTAATGTTATTGCAGCTCTTAAAAACAGAGTCGGACGGATTATTTTTAATGGTGTGCCAACCGGTGTTGAGGTGTGTCCGTCAATGGTTCATGGTGGACCATATCCAGCGTCAAGTGACAATCGTTTTACAGCGGTTGGAATAAATTCGATTAATCGTTGGGTCCGACCATTTTGCTACCAGGATTGGCCTAGTGATTTGTTGCCTGAGGAACTGAAAAATGAGAATCCTTTAGGAATTAATCGATTGATAAATAATAAACAAACAAAAGACGTTATATGAGGTATTTAAAGCTTGCCTTAGTTACTTTCTTACTGCTATTTTATAGTTTTAACATAGAGGCCCAAAGCGAAGTATCAACTCGACTCGATTCGATAATTAATAGCTATCAAGAACATAAAGGATATGACGAAAAAGCTTATCCTTTAGGCCTTGAGATTGAAGAATATTACAAGGCTGAGGCTGAATTTGCTCAATCTAAATTGGACGAATTATCTAAAGTTAATATAGAAGAATTGAATGAGACAGAACAGATTTCTGCCGAACTTTTAAAATTTGTACTACAGGACCAAATTGATTTTTATGCGTTTAAACAGTATTTAAATCCTTTGCTTTCCGATTCTGGATTTCATAGCAGTTTAACCTATATGGTTAGACCATTAGACAATTATAAACAGGTAAAATGGTATTTAAATAAATTGAATGCAATTCCAGAATTCGTAAACCAAAATTTTAAGAATTTGCGTGAAGGACTGGAAAAAGGGGTGTCCCAGCCTTTGGTGATTTTCAAAGGGTATGAATCTACTTATGACACGAATATTGTTGATAATTATGAAGATAGTTTCTATTATTCTCCATTTAAAAATTTACCAGACGATTTAACCGAAGCTCAAAAAGACTCTGTACTAATTGCAGCTAAATATGCCATTGAGAACAGCGTCACGCCAGAATTCAAACGCATAAAGACCTTTTTTGAAACTGAATATTTTCCCAATACAAGAAAAACATTGGGAGTTTCAGAAACGCACAATGGTGCGGCATTTTATCAAAACAGAATCAATTTTTATACAACAAGCGCTCAATATACGGCTGAGGATATCCACCAAATTGGTCTGAAAGAAGTAGCACGTATTAAAGCTGAGATGGAGAAAGTCATTAAAGGGTTGAACTTTAAAGGAAGCTTTGCCGATTTCTTGCAGTTTTTGAGAACAGATGAACAATTTTATGCAAAAACTCCAAAAGAATTGCTGATGATTGCAAGAGACATGGCCAAACGAATTGACGCACAGTTGCCAAGGTTTTTTAAAACCTTGCCTCGTAAGCCTTACGGTGTAGCGCCAGTTCCCGATGCTATTGCTCCAAAATATACGGGTGGGCGTTATGTTGGAACTTTCAAAGAAAGCACCGAACCTGGTTATTACTGGGTAAACACTTACGATTTACCGAGTAGAACGCTCTATACGTTACCCTCGCTAACAGCACACGAAGCAGTTCCTGGACACCATTTACAAGGTAGTTTGAACAATGAATTAGGTGATAGTATACCACAATTTAGAAGAAACTTATACCTCTCAGCTTACGGTGAAGGTTGGAGTTTGTATTCTGAATACTTGGCTGATGAAATGGGAATTTATACAACACCTTATGAAAAGTTTGGACAATTAACCTACGAAATGTGGCGTGCTTGCAGGTTGGTAGTGGATACAGGAATCCACGCTAAAGGTTGGACTCGAGAGCAAGTTGTAAATTATATGGCTTCAAATACTGCGTTGTCCATGCATGAAATCAATACGGAAACCGATCGTTATATCTCATGGCCAGGACAAGCGTTATCATATAAAATAGGGGAGATAAAAATTAGGGAACTTCGTAAAAAGGCGGAAGAGGCATTAGGCCCTAAATTTAATATCAGGGATTTTCATGAAGTTATTTTAGAGCAAGGCACAGTAACTTTATCTATTTTGGAGAAGAGAGTGAATAATTATATTCAGAAGGTGAAAAATGAGTAAAAGCACATTTGTCTGCATTGATGCGCATACCTGTGGAAACCCTGTAAGAGTGATTAAAGAAGGTGGTCCAAAATTGATTGGAAACACCATGAGCGAAAAACGCCAACACTTTTTAAAAGAATATGATTGGATTCGCAAAGGATTGATGTTTGAACCTCGTGGACATGATATGATGAGCGGCAGTATTTTGTATCCACCTCATAACCCAAATAATGATTTTGCGATTTTGTTTATTGAAACCTCTGGTTGTTTGCCCATGTGCGGTCATGGTACAATCGGAACCATTACCGTTGCCATAGAAGAAGGTTTAGTAAAACCGAAAATTCCAGGGAAAATTAAAATGGAAGCACCTGCAGGTTTGGTGGAAATTGAATACCAACAAACAGGAAGAAAAGTAGATTGGGTGAAATTCACTAATGTAAAAAGTTATTTGGCAGCTGAACATTTAACTGTTGAATGTCCTGAACTGGGTGAATTAATATTTGATGTAGCTTATGGTGGAAATTATTACGCCATAGTAGATCCTCAAAAAAACTTTTTAGGAGT
>JBBKXS010000249.1:0-2915 GCA_037969605.1 Flavobacteriaceae bacterium | reverse complement strand
ACACAAGTGATATCTGGCATTTTAAAATTATATCTGAAGGTGCCATTGCTTCGGGCATTCGACGTATTGAGGCCATCACCAATAAAGCGGTCAAGGATTTTTATGTTGAAAACAGCAAAGCTTATTTTGAAATGAAGGATTTGTTGAACAATGCCAAAGCACCTGTTAAAGCTTTACAAGATCTTCAAGATGAAAATGCCAATCTTAAAAAGCAGATTGAGAATTTAATTAAGGACAAAGCCCAAAACATAAAAGAAGATTTAAAAACCGAATTGACCGAAATTAATGGCATTCAGTTTTTAGCTAAACAATTGGATTTGGATGCATCTGGAATAAAAGATGTGTCTTTTGAATTAGGAAGTCAATTCAATAATTTGTTTTTAATATTTGGAACAGAATCAGAAGGGAAAGCACTTTTGTCTTGCTACATTTCTAAAGAACTAGTTGCTAGTAAAAATTTAAATGCTGGCCAGATTGTTAGAGAACTTGGTAAATATATTGAAGGTGGTGGAGGTGGACAGCCATTTTTTGCGACTGCAGGTGGTAAAAATCCTAAAGGAATTTCACAAGCATTAGAAAAAGCCAAAGATTATATTATTTAAGTAGCAAAGTTGCTTAGTTTTAAAGTTGCAAAGCTAAAAGTAGTTTCTTTATAACTTTGATTCTCTGTAACTTTGAATCTTTTATAAAAAAAATGAAACTACAAACACAAATACCACTTCAGCTGGAACAGTTCAATCCAATTAGTTATCATTCAAAAATTATTTTGTTTGGGTCTTGTTTTGCAGAACATATCGGCAAGAAGTTAGAATATTTTAAGTTTCAGAATCTTCAAAATCCATTTGGAATTTTATTTCATCCTTTAGCTATTGAAACCTTAATTACCAATGCTATTAATGAAAAGGAATATTTTGAAGAAGACATCTTTTTCCTTAATGAACAATGGCATTGTTTTGATGCACATTCCAGAGTAAGTCATGTGTCAAAAGATGAAATGCTGAAAGCTTTAAATGATAGCATCAAATTAACACAACAGCACATCTACGAATCAACACACATCATTATTACGTTGGGGACATCTTGGGTTTATCGACATATTGAAACAGAAACTTTTGTAGCGAATTGTCATAAAGTGCCCCAAAAAAAGTTTATAAAGGAATTACTTTCAGTAGAGGAAGTTTCAGAATCGCTGCAGGCCATTGTAAGTTTAATCAAAAGCGTCAACCCAAAATCGGCCATAATTTTTACAGTCTCACCTGTTAGGTATCTTAAAGATGGTTTTGTTGAAAACACACAAAGCAAGGCACATTTAATTGCTGCGGTTCATGCAGTTGTCGAACCAAGGCATCTCATACATTATTTCCCATCCTATGAAATTATGATGGATGAACTTCGCGATTATAGGTTTTATGATGACGATATGTTACACCCAAATGTCATGGCCGTTAATTATATATGGGAAAAATTTCAAAAGGTTTGGATAGAAGAAAAAGCCGCAAAAACTATGGATGATATTGATATGATCCAAAAAGGCTTACTTCACAGACCCTTTAATCCAAACGCTGAAGCACATCAACAATTTCTTCAAAATTTACAACTTAAAAAACAGGAAGTGAAGTTGCAATTTCCACAAATTGAGTTCTAATTTCTTAAAATTTAAAGCAATTTACTTTTTATCGGTTTTAATGACATTTAATAGAAAAAAAAATTTAAAACCTTGATTATGTAATATATTAGTAGTGCTATTAATCAATTTTTTAAAGGCATTAGTATAATATCGCAATAAAAAGCAATTATATTGATGCTTTTTTATTTTAGGACATTAATTACTTTAATACTACACTATTTGGAACCAAAAGCGTATAATCCCCATTATTCCTAATGACATCCCTAACAATTGAAGACGAAATATAAGAGGTTCTAGCTGCAGTTAATAAAAAAACGGTTTCAATTTTAGAGAGTTTTCTGTTGGTATGAGCGATCGCTTTTTCAAACTCGAAATCGGCAGGATTACGTAAACCTCTAAGTATAAATTGTGCATTTATTTTTTTGCAAAAATCGATGGTCAATCCTTCATAAGTGACCACTTTAACTTTGGGTTCATCTTTAAAGGCATCTTCAATAAAACGTAGACGTTCATCGACGCTAAACATATATTTTTTTTCAGAATTGATACCAATGGCCACCACCACTTCATCAAACAAATGTACACCACGTTTAATAATATCGTAATGTCCTAAAGTTATGGGATCAAAAGACCCAGGGAAAAGTGCACGTTTCATATTAATTTCCCACACGTATGGGAATTTATTTAAAATTTGTTCTAATCAAATATAATCAATAATTATTTCAAAGCTTCTTCAATGGCATTTTCAAATAATTGGGATAAACTTATTCCAGCTGCAGCTGCTTGTTGTGGTAAAATACTGGCTCTAGTAAAACCAGGAACTGTGTTGACTTCCAATAGGTGAGGCTCACCATCCTTAAAAATATATTCACTTCGGCTAAAGCCTTGCAACCGCAACAATTCATATACTTGTTTCGCAACCTTGTTCACCTTTTTTTCTTGCTCCTTAGTTAAACGTGCTGGAGTAATTTCCTGGGATTCTCCCATATATTTGGCTTTATAATCAAAAAAATCGTTATTGCTCACAATTTCGGTAATGGGCAGGACTTTCACTTTATCTTTATAGGTGATCACCCCAACCGAGACTTCAGTACCGTCCAAGTAAGATTCTATAATAACTTCGTCATCTTCTTTAAAAGCAACTTCAAGAGCCTCATTTATGGCCTCTTTTTTATAAACCTTGGTAATTCCAAAACTACTCCCAGCTTTATTGGCTTTTACAAAACAGGGCAAACCTACTCTGGCTACGATTTTATCTACCTCAATCACATCTCCTTGATTTACAAAA
>JBBKXS010000248.1:0-11714 GCA_037969605.1 Flavobacteriaceae bacterium | reverse complement strand
TGGTAATGTCGTACAATAATTTGGTGGCCACATCATAAAAATAAAAGCGCTCATTTTTAGAAATGGAACTCTGGTTGTTTCCTTGATTATTGGTCAGGTCAGAATCTTGAAACACCCGTTTAAAATATTGATCATAGGTAGGCGTGATGATCACATCATTTACCGAACGACGAGAAGATACTTGTAATTCCATTTTTTTTGATAGCGGAATTTTGGCAAAACCATCTACATTGATCAGATTAAAACCTGCACCTGCCAGAAATTCGTTATCAATAGTGTTTGATAATTGCATATCGATAATGCTCGAAATGCCATCGCCATATTTGGCACTTGCTCCATTTTTATACACATTGACATGTTCTGTCAAATACGGATTATAGGCCGAAATCAATCCGAAAAAATGTCCAGATTGGAACATTTTTATGCCATCCCAAAGCAATAAATTTTGATCATGGGTGCCACCTCTTACATTAATATTGGAAACAGTTTCGTCAACACTCAACACTCCAGGTAAGGCCTGAACGGTCTGTAAAACATCAGGTTCAATCAATCCAGGAAGAATTCCAATCGATTTGGGCTTGATGACAATGGAACCGGCATTGTCCTTTACAATTCCTGAGGTCAGGTAATTGCTAATCACAACTTCGGGCAATTGTTCAATAGCTTGTGCTTTTTCTTTTTTGGTCGAAGTTTTGATTACCACAAAGCGGTTGTCCAATAACTCAAATTCTAAATCGGTTGCTACGGAAAGATATTTTAAAATATCGGAAAGCGATAAGCTGTCGTCAGGTGCCATGAGTTGTTTGTCACTGATGGTCTCATCGGCATATGAAAAACTAACATTAAATTTAGATTCTATAGATTCTAAAATGCGTATAAGGGGTTGTTGTTCTTTCTGAACATTTTGAGCAATAATCTCAATACCATTCAAAAAAAACAAAGAAATAAAAAGATATAGGGCATCTTTTTTATTCACGCTTTAGGGTAATCGTATTTTTGGTTTTACTGTAGGTTACATGTAAAGGTAATGTAATTGCTTTTAATGCAACATCCATGTTGTTGTGGGAGAATCCTCCAGTAAATACTTGTGTTAGGTCTACGTTATTTGGGTCAATGGTCACATTATATTGCCTTTCAAATTCGGCAAGTACAATATTATAGGGCAAACTGATAAATTGGCTTTCATTATTTAACCACGAAGGTGTTGCAAGTGTTTCTTTTTCTTTAGCAATTAATTTCCCATCCATCATTAAAAAGCTGTCTCCAGCCAATAACGCTGTTTGTTGATTTTGGTAAGTCACTCCAACTTTACCTTCGTAGCAAATAACTTCAAAATAGTTGTCCCGTTGTTTAATATTAAATTGAGTTCCCAGAACGGTTACAGTTCCAGCGTCTGTTTTTACTTCAAATTTTGAACCTTTGGCAACCTTAAAAAACGCTTCGCCATTAAGTTCAACCTTCCGCGTTTTGTTCCACTTGTGCTTATTGAACGACACAGAAGATACTGCATTCAACGACACTGTTGAAGCATCGGGCAGTTCTAAATTGGCTTCCTTGTTGGCAGCAAGTGTAGAAACCGTAGTATCTAAGGTTAAGGAATAATAAACACTAAAACAGATCACAACCACTGCAGCAATACGTAAAGCGGTTCGTACCCAGTTTTGTGATGTTGTTTTAGGTGTTTTAATATTTTTTAATACAGCATTTAACTCACTAGAGGTATCATATTCAGGTGACTTAAATGCTTTTAAATGCGTATCCATGTTCACCAAAGCGTTGTAGTCATCAAGGTTTTTAAAGGCCTTAAGTTCTTCAGCATTTAGCTCATGGTTCAACCATTTTTGTATTAAATCGTCTCGTTTCATAATACGTTTATTGTCTATATAACAGTTTAACTTTATTTTTTCCTACCCTGACTTTAAAAATAATTTCAAAATCCAAATACCAAATACCAGATTCCGGATACAAAGTTTTAAATTCCATCAATATCTTTTCTCAATTTATCCAATGCCCCATAAATACGTTTTTCAACCGCTTTGGTCGAAATATCGAATAAGGTTGCAATTTCCTTAAATTTTTTGCCTTCAATCCTATTCATTAAAAAAGCGGTACGTTGGGCCTCGGTCAAATTGGAGATTGCCGTTTGTAGTTTTTTCCTGTACTCGTCTTCTTGCATTAAAAACTCAGGATTCTCATTGGTATAATGTTTTGGTTTGGTTTGAGTATATTTTAAAACCACTTTTTGGTGTGCCACTTCATTCAACATTAAATTATTGGCTGTGGTAAACACAAAACTCTTGGCTTTATCGGGAGATACCTTGGCACAATTTTGCCAAAGTTTTATAAAAGCTTCCTGGACTTTATCCTTTGGATTGAGGCGGTCTCCGTATTTATAGTATAAAAAATCGTGTAAATGTTTGGAGTATTTATTAAAGATCGAAGAAAACAGTTGTTCTTCACAAATGTTGTCATAAAGCTTTTTACTCATGAATTTGGGTGTTAGGTTGTGCTAATTTAAAAAAATTAATTCGTTAGGGTAGGAATTTTTGGAGTTATGCTGTTCTATAATAAAAATTGCATGTTAAACTTAAATACCTACATTATGAAAACAAGACTTAACCTACTTTACGTATTACCTTTTTTTGCCTTATTCATGTTGGCTTCATGTCAAGAAGAAGCCGTTGAAATTACTGAACCCAATACACAGGAAACCTTTGTGGCCGAATCTAATTTGGCGGCTTTAATTACCGCAACATCTACAAAAGATGGCTCTGACGATAACATCATAGATGGAGCCAATGGGTTTTCTGTGAATTTACCTGTAACTGTTTATGCGAATGGTATTGAAATTACCGTAAGCTCTAAATCGGATTATGAACGTATTGAAGAGATCTTTGATGACAACGATGACGATAACGATACGCTTGAAATCGTATTCCCAATTACGGTAACCATGAGGGATTACACGCAAGTGGTTGTGAATAGTCGAACTGAATTGGATGACTTAAGAGCGGATAATTCCAATGAAAATGATGATGATATTGAATGTATTGATTTTAAATACCCATTGACCATTTCAGTATATAATCTGAATTTTCAAGTCATTGACGTGATTACTATAAATAGTGACGAACAGTTGCATCATTTTATTAGAAATTTACAAGGTGGTGTACTGGCTAGTTTAAACTTTCCTGTAACTATGATTTATGCAGATGGCTCAACAATCGAAGTTCATAATAACCAGGAATTGGAGCGCGTTATGAGCGAAGCTAGAAATGCCTGTGATGAAGATGATGATAACGATTGGAATGATGACGACTTTACTAAAGAACGATTGGATCACCTATTGACCTCTTGCCCTTGGATTGTGCATGATGTTCTAAGAAACAGCACCAATTTAGCCTATGATTACAGAGAGTATGTTATGGTGTTTAGAGCAGATGGTGTTGTTAAGGTAAGAGCCAGAAATGGAGATATGCTTACTGGTACTTGGACAACGCGTATTACGGACCGTGGTGCCAAAATAACTTTGGAGTTTGACACGTTGGTTGATTTCACTTTAGAATGGTATGTATACGAGATTCGCCCTGGAAAAATTAAGCTATTTACCGAAGGTGGTAACAAGATCATATTGGAAAAAGCATGTGATATAGTTGTAGACCAAACTATAGACCGTATCGAGAATATCTTAAAGGAATGCTACTGGAGAGTTCATAGATTATATGTTGAAGGTTCTGAAAATGAAGCCGATTATATAGGAACGCCTTTAAAATTCTTTAGCAATGGTATTGTTAAGATACGAGTAAACGGAGAATTTGTTTCTGGCACTTGGGATGTGATCGCCTTAAATGCGGGTTATGCATTGAAGATTCAATTGGAAGGACGGCCTCATTTACAATTACAATGGCTGATTACCTTCTTGGAGCCTCACTTAATTAAGTTGGAAAACCAAAATAGTATCATGGTATTAAAACAACATTGTCCTGATGGAGATGAAGATGTGATGTTCATTAATGCTGTTTTAAATACTGGTATCTGGGACATCGCTAAATACCAAGTAGCCGATTCAAACTTA
Organism: Flavobacteriaceae bacterium; assembly: GCA_037969605.1. GTDB lineage: Bacteria > Bacteroidota > Bacteroidia > Flavobacteriales > Flavobacteriaceae > Geojedonia. The sequence continues at coordinate 7,639 of JBBKXS010000248.1, read as the reverse complement.
ACCTCACAGTATAATACCTACGGAATCGATTTCTTGGAAACAGGTGGGCTTAAAGTTATAACCCCTAACAATACCGTGGTGCTTCATGGCGCTTGGTTAGTGTACAGAAATGAAGGATTATTTTTAGGATTAAACTTTGGTACAGATAATTCTTATAGCGTGTTCAATCATCGCTGGAAAATAGTATCGGTTACCGAAACTAGAATTGAATTAAAAGATTTCAGTGCCACTGGAACTGTTGAAAGGATATTGGTATTGGAAAGACGATAAAAAAATGTTTTTAGGTTGACAAAGAAGATCTTTCTTCTGGTTAGTTTATTTAGTTGGTTGGAAAGGGTTGCTTATAAGCAACCCTTTTTTTATCATAGCATTTACTTTAATTATACACCACAAATCCTTAAATTTGCATCTTTCAAAACAGAAGGAGGATTATGTTTAATAATTTAAGTGAAAAGTTAGATAAAGCACTGCACGTCCTCAAAGGACATGGGAGCATTACCGAGGTAAATGTTGCCGAAACCTTGAAGGAAGTGCGCAGAGCACTTTTAGATGCCGATGTTAACTTTAAAATTGCAAAAGAGTTTACCAATACTGTTAAAGAAAAAGCGCTTGGACAAAATGTATTGACCACATTGCAACCTGGGCAATTGATGGTCAAGCTTGTTAAGGATGAGCTTATACAGTTGATGGGTGGTGATGCTGAAGGTATTGACCTATCTGGCAATCCTAGCGTGATTTTAATGTCTGGGTTACAGGGTTCCGGTAAAACGACCTTTTCTGGTAAACTCGCCAATTATTTAAAAAACAAAAAAACAAAAAAACCATTATTGGTGGCCTGTGATGTGTATCGCCCTGCAGCCATTGACCAACTACACATAGTAGGAGAACAGATTCAAGTTGAGGTCTATAGTGATAAAGGAAATACAGATCCAGTAGCCATAGCAAAGGCTGGAATTGCTCACGCCAAGGCCAATGGTTATAATGTAGTGATAATAGATACCGCTGGTCGTTTGGCTGTTGATGAAGCTATGATGACCGAGATATTGAACATCCATAAAGCAGTTCAACCCCAAGAAACTCTGTTTGTTGTGGATTCCATGACAGGTCAAGATGCTGTGAATACGGCAAAAGCCTTTAATGATATCTTGAATTTTGATGGCGTTATCCTTACTAAATTGGATGGTGATACTCGTGGTGGAGCGGCGATTTCTATAAAATCTGTGGTCAATAAACCGATTAAGTTCATTGGTACCGGTGAAAAAATGGAAGCTATAGATGTCTTCTATCCTTCACGTATGGCTGATCGTATTTTGGGTATGGGCGATGTCGTGTCTCTGGTTGAAAGAGCGCAGGAGCAATATGATGAAGAAGAAGCAAGAAGAATTCAAAAGAAGATTGCCAAAAATCAGTTTGGTTTCGATGATTTCCTGAAACAAATTCAGCAAATCAAGAAAATGGGGAATATGAAAGACCTAATGGGCATGATTCCCGGAGTTGGAAAAATGATGAAGGATGTCGATATTGATGATGATGCCTTTAAAGGGATAGAAGCCATCATACATTCTATGACCCCAAAAGAAAGAACGAATCCATCGATAATAAATTCAAGTAGAAAGCAACGTATTGGAAAAGGCTCTGGGACTTCGGTTCAACAGGTCAATCAGTTGTTAAAACAGTTTGACCAGATGAGCAAAATGATGAAAATGATGCAAGGTGGAAAAGGAAAAGCTATGATGCAGGCGATGAAAAACATGAAGTAGCTTTTTGTGGCAGTAAACAGTCCTCAGTCTTCAGTTTTCAGTAATAAGAAGAATATGGGTTTTAAAACATTGTTAGCATATAGGAAAGGTTTTGAATTGGCAATGGAAATATTTCAATTGTCTAAAACCTTCCCTCAAAGCGAACAATTTGCATTAAGCTCACAAATTGTAAGATCGAGTAGAGCTGTGTGTTCAGCAATTGCAGAGGCATATAGAAAGAGACAATACGAAAAACATTTTAGGAGTAAACTGTCAGATGCCGATAGTGAAAATTCTGAAACTCAACTTTGGTTGGACTTTGCTTTAGCCTGTGGCTACATCTCTGAAGTAGAGAAAAATGAATTAGATTTGAAAAGCAAAGAAGTAGGAAAGTTTATCAATTTTATGATTAATAATCCTGATAAGTTTGGATTATAATTTAACCAACTGCAGACCGAGGACTGCAAACTGAAGACTAATAAATCATGGTAATACTGGACGGACGAAAAATAAGCAACGACATTAAGGATGAGATTGCTGAACAAGTTAAGAAAATGAAAGCAAGGGGAGAGAAAGTTCCCCATTTGGCTGCCGTAATTGTGGGCAATGATGGTGCGAGTTTAACCTATGTTGCAAGTAAGGTAAAAGCTTGTGAACGTGTTGGTTTTGATTCTACTTTGATTAGAATGTCCAATACCACCAGTGAAATTGAATTATTGGATAAAATTGAAGAGCTTAACACAAATCCAGATATTGATGGCTTTATAGTGCAACTACCTTTACCCCCTCAAATTAATACTCAAAAAGTATTGATGGCCGTAAACCCTGATAAAGATGTTGATGGGTTTCATCCCATGAATTTTGGTAAAATGGCCTTGGACATGACTACCTTTATTCCTGCGACACCTTTTGGTATTTTAGAACTTTTGGATCGTTACGGGGTCCAAACCAAAGGAAAACACACTGTTGTTATTGGTCGTTCGCATATCGTAGGGCGCCCAATGAGTATTTTGATGGGACGTAAAGGATTTCCAGGGAATTCTACGGTAACCTTAACGCATAGTCATACCAAAAACATTACACAAATTACTTCGCAAGCCGATATCATTATTTCGGCATTGGGTGTACCAAATTTTTTAAAAGCTGAAATGGTCAAAGATGGTGCAGTTGTAATTGATGTTGGAATAACAAGGGTTGCAGATGAAAGTTCTCCAAAAGGCTATTATATAACAGGTGATGTGGACTTTGAGAATGTGAGCAAAAAAGCAAGTTTTATTACTCCAGTTCCAGGAGGCGTTGGCCCAATGACCATTGCGATGCTTTTGAAAAATACGCTTTTAGCTAGAGAGCTTCATAATGAAAAATAAAATCTTTTCAGAAACTTATTTTGCAAACAACTGTCCCAAATCCTTAAAGGCTTTAAACTCCAGAGCATTTCCGGCAGGATCATAGAAAAACATTGTGGCCTGTTCGCCCACTTGTCCTTCAAAACGGATATAAGGTTCAATAATAAATGAAATGTTTTTCGATTTTAGATCATCAGCAAAGGTTTGAAAGGTTTCCCAAGGTAACACCACACCATAGTGAGGCACAGGAACTGCTTTACCATCTACAGCATTAGTATGCAATTGGTCTTCCAATTTAGGTTTGTAATGGATCACGAGTTGATGGCCAAAAAAGTTGAAATCCACCCAGTGGTCACTATATCTACCTTCTTCACAATTCAATACCTCTCTGTAAAAGGATCTACATTCATCAAGATTATGAACAGGAATAGCAATATGAAATGGAGAAATATGGTTCTTATTAGAATGATTACTCAACAGGTTCATCTTTTCTATATTTTAACATAGAAACTCCAGCTATAAAAAACACACCGCCTAATATAGTTAGTGCCCAAGGGCTTAATGACGTTAAGGTATTTCCAAATATGCCTAATACGCCTAAAATGAGACTAATCATGCCTCCAACAGTTAAAATTAAAGCTAATATTCTGATCATAATTAATTGTGTTTGAAGTAAAAATAGGGATATTTAATTCTTAAATGAGTTTTTCGCTTTAAATGTTTTTGTGGAATCTTCCAGAAGCTTATTGAGTTCTTTGAATTCTTCTATAGTAAGCTCTCTATACTTACCAATAGGAACATCTAATTTTATGTTCATGATACGAACCCGCTGAAGTGTTTGTACTTCATAATCCAAATATTCGCACATACGACGGATTTGACGGTTCAATCCTTGGGTCAGGATAATTTTAAATTCATATTTACTCAATTTTTTAACCTCACATGTTTTGGTTATTGTATCCAAAACAGGAACTCCATTGCTCATGCGTTCAATAAACGTTTGCGAAATGGGCTTATCAACAGTAACGATATATTCCTTTTCGTGATTGTTACTTGCACGGAGTATTTTGTTGACAATATCGCCATCATCAGTAAGAAGGATCAAACCTTCACTATTTTTGTCCAATCGACCAATGGGGAAGATGCGCGTGGGATATTTGATAAAGTCAATGATATTATCTTTTTCAACTCGTGTATCTGTTGTACAAACAATGCCCAAAGGTTTGTTGAAGGCGAGATATACCGATGCTTTCTTGGTGTTTGTTATCAATGTTCCATCTACATGAACTTCATCATTAGGTGCAACTTTCGTTCCCATTTCCGGAACAATACCATTAATGGTAACGCGCCCTTCCTCGATGAGTTTATCGGCTGCCCGACGTGAGCAATAGCCAACTTCGCTTAAATATTTATTGAGTCGTGTTAGATTAGTGTCTTCCATTTGGCAAAGATAGCACAAGTTAAGCTTCTATAAAGTCATTAATATACGAAGCTACTGTGTCGTTGTTAAGGGAATGCCCTAAACTTTTGGTGGTTACAAGCGTACTATCCTTAAAACTATTTTTAATTTGAAGGGCATCACAGTACGGAATCACATGATCATCCTCATCATGAATGATCAAACCTTGGGAGGAATTGGTTTCAAGATATTTTGCCGTTGAAAATGTTGATGGTTCGGCTCCTAAGCGTTCAATAATAATGGCATTCATTTCATTAATTATCCGTTGATTATATCCCATCATATCGGTATAGCGTTTTAGAACCCCTGTAAATTCTGAAGGTACACCTATCAGTATTAATTTTTGAATATTTTGTAATTGAAATTTCCTCTGGCAAAATACGGTGGCCATACCCCCAAGAGAATGCCCAATTATGATATTTGGTTGAAAATGTTTTGCAACTCTATGAATAAATTCCGAGTATAAAAAGACATTAAAAACTTTGCTGCCAGAATAGCCATGTGCTGGAGCATCTAGGGAAACAATGTTGTAATCTTTCTGTTTTAAAAGGAGCACTAAATTTTTCCATCTGGCCGAATTACTTTCCCAGCCATGGACTAATAGCACGGTCTTTTTTTTACCGAGCCATCTATAGGTCATAATAGGTGTCTTTTCAAATTGTAGTTCTTCCTGAAACGCGGTACCTAAGAAATCCACTTGATTTTCAGTAATCTTTCCTTTTCGTGGTTTAGAAAATAGGAGTATGGCCCTATTTGCAGCATAGGTTTTTGAAATATAACTTATAACATTATAATACGATCCAATGATAGCGATCAATAGTGTTTTCAAAGCTCTTCTCGGTTAACGGAATCCATAGAAAATGCAGGGACGCAAATAGATAAATATTCGCAAGGTTCCGTAAAGGGATTCGAATATTGTACACGTGCATGTTTTTTAATTTTAATGGATTGTCCAGCTTCCAAAACAATCATTTCATCTTCAATAATAAATTGTTTTTTGCCTTTTATAATGAATGTGAATTCATCAAACTTTGGAGTTTGGAAGGGTTCACTCCAACCTGCAGGAGCAACCATATGTGCTATACTAATTTTGGAATTACCATCTGTTGCCAAACCAAAGTGCTCTTTAATGAGTTTTCCATTGGTTGTCGGGACGATAAATGGGGAATCTTGAATGGTGTGATTTTTATTTGCCACTAAATCGGATTGTTTTGTTGGTTGTTGGTTGTTAGTTGATGATTGTTAGTTGTTGGTTTTCGGTTATTTATTTATTTTAAGGGTTTCTTTTTAATCATTCCTCCCCTTAAATCTTTTACCAAGCCCATGATAATAAAGGCTTTTTTGTCAATTTTATCTATTTCTGTATGCAGTTTTGCCAATTCAAGTCTGGTAACAACCGTGTAAATAATATCTTTATCATAACTTTTGCCACTGGAGCCAAAGCCTCCTTTGCCAGCATAAATTGTACAAGCGCGTTGCAATTTTTCAATGAGCATGATTCTTAACTCTTCATGCCTATCAGAAATAATGGTAACACCCACATATTCTTCCACGCCATCAACCACAAAATCCACTGTTTTAGCGGCTGCCAAATACGTGAGAATCGCATAAAGGGCAATTTCAACCGATAAAATATAAGCGCCAAATGAAAAGATAAAAATATTGATGAGGAGTAAAACATCACCAACAGTTATGGAGAGTTTTCTGCTCAAGAAAATCGCTAAAACTTCGGTGCCATCAATTACACTGCCGCCTCGCATGGCCATTCCAATTCCCAATCCCAAAAAGAAGCCTCCAAAAACAGCGATAAGCAATTTATCTTCGGTTATAGTCGGATAGTCCACATAGTGAACCACAAGAGCTAGCATGGCAATAGCGATAATACTTTTGACGGCGAACTTGGTGTTAAACGTTCTCGATGCCAATATAATAAAAGGAAGGTTAACCAAAATCAATAAATAACTCAAATCTAAACTTGTGATGTTTTGCAACAATAATGAAATCCCTGTGGCTCCTCCATCAATAAACCGGTTAGGCAATAAAAAACCGTTTAATCCAAAACCTGCCGAAAACACTCCAATAATTATAAAAATATATTCCTTTATCGCATGAACCAATTCAACCTGCAAAACTCTAACTAGTGGAACGATCTGTTTTTTACTGACGGGTAAAGTTGTCTGTTTTGCTTCGAGTCGTTTTCGAGCTATTTCAACTAAAAGTTTTGAGATAATTGGATTCATTGTATTTTAGGTGTTATAGGATTTAATTCCAGTATACAAAAAAATATTTAATTTTAGCCTTATCTGGAATCTGGACTTTCTCAATATTTAAACTCATATCATATCTCAAGTCTGGAGATAATTCTTTTTTGTCTATCGTAAACGAAGCATTGATATCATCAACAAAAACAACAATAGAGTTGATTAAATTGGTAATTTTCGAAATCTTGTAATTGTCATTGATATCTTTAAATGTGCTTAACATCGAAATATTCTTATTGGTTATATATCTTGAATCCATGATCTGCACACTCTTAATAACTGCTGTTGAATCCAGGGTTTGACTTGGGTCTAAAGACAAAAGTTTTTTGCCCCCTTTTTCAAAAATTTCAATTTGATTTTTATTACTGGAAAACTCATCTCCCTTTATGAATTTTACTATGGAATCATTTGGAAAAACAAGTTCCAAATCTTTAACCTGGGTGGAATCGGTTAGAAATCCAATATTTTGATTGCCAATTAAAAAAGGGTCTGGTTCTTTACTACAACCCATGATTAATAGCAATAGAATAATAACATAAAAATTGGATTTTTTCATAATATAAATTTTAGCTGATTATCTTAATTGTAAATGGATTACGACTTATTTTTTCATGACTTTGGTAAGTATACCAAACACACTTCTAATAAAAGTCGCACTTGTAAGTACTTTTACAACTGGGTTTATGCCAGTACTGCGACGAGTGGTTGTTCTACGTACTGACTCGTGTTTTTTGATTTCTTCACTTATTTTGTCTTTATCAAAATAGGTTAACCTTTCAATATTTTTTTTAACCTTCTCTATTTTGATTTGATATTTTCTCCATTCTTCTTGAC
>JBBKXS010000247.1:0-3835 GCA_037969605.1 Flavobacteriaceae bacterium | reverse complement strand
GCTCTGGCGGCGGCTTTGGTGGTGGTTTTGGAGGCGGTGGCTTTGGCGGCGGCGGTGCTTCTGGTGGTTGGTAATTTTTCAGAATTCAGTTGGCAGCCTTAGTGTTCTGTACTAGAGATTCTTTTTAAACCTTTCAATTTTTATTCCTACATTTAAAAACTCCAACACTACATTACTTTCTTACAATACTAACCAACCAATATGATCAACTTTTTTAGAAACATTCGTAGGCAACTCTCGAATGAAAACAAATTCCAAAGATATTTTAGATATGCTATTGGTGAAGTTCTTCTAATTGTTCTTGGTATTTTTATCGCACTTCAACTTCAAAACTGGAATGAAAAGCGTAAACAAGACGTCCAATTTAAAACCACATTAGAGCAACTTTATAATACTATCACAGATGATTTATGGTATTATGATTTTTCTACGAATGAAGCCAAAAACATAGTCAGTACAATTGATGAACTATTAGTTTATAATGATAGCATGCCTTACCAAGGTTTACCAATGCGGCTTTGGTATACCACGTTTTCCATTAAAACCAGTTATGATTCTGAATCCCTGCAAATACTAAAAACCATAGAATATAATACTGAAAATAAAAATCAAATTAATCTGGCTAAACAATTACAGAGTTATGCTACTTTGATAACAAATAAAACGAAAGATTATATTAAAATAGAAGCCAAGATTAATGAAAAATTGTTACAAAATAATATTCCATTTCCAAAGTTGGATTTAGAAAATACTGATAAAGGATTACTTAGTGATAGTACCTATTATGATAGTGAAGATTACCTTAATTGCAAAAGGCTACTTCAAGATAAAAATTTTAGAACGCATTTAAAATCTCAACGCACCCAAGTATCTCTTAATTCATTAGATTTTAAAGTGTTATATAATGATGCCCTTGCAATGCTTAAACTTATTAAAAATTATTACCCAGAAGTTAAATTGTTATTTCAAGATGTGGGCATTATTGGGACTTCAATAGATGGCTTTGATGATGTAGGCGCAAGATCGACACCAATGACCTTAATAGACGAAGATCAAAGTATTTGGGAGATTGAGCTATATTTAAAAGTAGGGCTAGTTAAATTTAGATGTAGGGACAGTTGGGCACAGAATTGGGGTGGTACCACATTCCCAAACGGTAAGTCCGCTTTTGAAGGTCCTAATATATCAGTAGCAGAACCTGGTAATTATAGAGTTATTTTAAATTTATCCTCAAACACTTATGAATTTATAAAGCAAGATGATTAACCCTTATTTCGTTTGTATATATACACTTATGGGAACTAGATGAAATTCTAAATATTGCTGTAACCTATTATCTATTAAAACGGCCAGTAACATTACCTTCCAATAATCTGGTTACGTCATCAACGGTGGCATAATTGACATCGCCCACATAGGTATGTTTCAAAGCACAGGCGGCACTTGCAAATTCCATGGATTTATGATCGTCAAAATTTTGAAGCCCATAAATCAATCCCGCCGCAAAGGCATCTCCTGTACCAATTCTATCTACAATATGGGTAATATCAAAATCTAGGGTTTCACTAAACTCCTTACCGTTCCACATGCGAGCCCTTATTTTATGCCATGACGAGTTAATGGCTGTTCTTATTTTATCAAACACCTTAGTGATGGATGGAAAGATTTCCATAAGTCGTTTACTAGCTTCAATGAACTCTTCATTGGAATAGCCATATTTTGTGCCCAAAGCTTCGTTCAACTCATCTATGCCTCCAATAAATACTGTTGAGCAATGCAACAATTCGGTTAAAGCTACTTTTGGTTCAACACCATATTTCCAAAGACCTTTTCGGTAGGTTGGATCCGCTGAAACCTGCATGCCTTTTTCTTTGGCTAATTTTAATCCCTCCTTCAAGGTATCAAAACTTCCTTGGGTTAGCGCCGGTGTAATTCCCGTCCAATGCATCCAGTTACCATTTTCCAAAGATTTTTTCCAATTGACCATATTTGGTTGAATACTAGAAAACGCTGAATGGGATCTGTTGTATGATATTGAACTTGGTCTCATAACTGCCCCTACTTCTAAAAAGTAAACTCCCAAAGGCCTGTTGGAACGGACGACTGAAGTAGTATCCAAATCAAATTTATTGAGATATGAGATGGCTGTATCTCCTATAAAGTCGTTAGATATACACGTAATGTGTTTGACATTGCCTCCAAAATTAGCAATAGAAAGGCCTACGTTTAACTCGGTTCCACCAAAATAAAACTCTAATCTATTGGCTTGAATAAACTTTTTGTTGCCAAGTGGCGATAAACGCATCAACACTTCTCCAAATGTGATAAATTGATTCATCTATTAATGCTTTAAAATAAAAAATAGTGTTTTAAACTGATATTACCTCTAAATTAATAAAATTAAGAAACTAATAAGTAAAAAACTATTTCTTCCTCATATAAACACTCACAGGCACTCCATGAAAATTGAAATGTTCACGTAGCTTGTTTTCCAAAAAGCGCTTATAAGGTTCTTTGACGTATTGTGGTAAATTACAGAAAAAAGCAAACTGCGGCTGAGGTGTTGGCAACTGCATAATTTATTTTATTTTTACAAATTTACCTTTATTTGCCGGCGGCGGAAAGTTTTCAACGATGGGTAAAAATATCTCATTGAGTACACTGGTCTTAATACGCTTGGTTCTGTTGTTATAAACTTCTACTGCGGTTTCAATCGCTTTAAAAATACGTTGTTTGTTATGAACCGAAACAAATACAATAGGAACATCTGTAAATGGCTCTAACTCTTTTCGAATCGCCTTTTCATATTCTTTTGTAGTTTTGGTATCTTTTTCAACCAAATCCCATTTGTTCACTATAATGACAATCCCTTTTCTATTACGTTCTGCCAACCAAAAGATGTTCTGTACCTGTCCATCAAAACTTCTAGTGGCATCAACCACCAAAAGGCATACATCACAGTTCTCAATGGCACGAACACTACGCATCACAGAATAAAATTCCAAATCTTCTTTTACTTTGGATTTGCGTCTAATGCCCGCAGTATCCACCAAATTAAATTCAAATCCAAAACGATTGTATTTTGTATCGATGGAATCGCGTGTAGTGCCAGCAATATCTGTAACGATATATCGATCTTCACCAATTAACGCATTGATAAATGATGATTTTCCGGCATTAGGTCGACCAACCACAGCAAAGCGTGGTAATTCCGCTTCTTCAACTTCTTCTTTTTCCGGTAAAGCCTTAACCACAGCGTCTAACAAATCACCTGTTCCACTACCGCTAATACTGGCAATGGTAAAATAATCTCCGAGACCTAAAGCATAAAATTCAACGGCATTTTCTGCGCGTTTTGCATTATCCACTTTATTGATTACCAAAAATACCGGTTTGTTAACTTTACGCAATAAACTGGCAACATCTTCATCCATTCCCGTAACTCCAGACTCCACATCGACCATAAAAATGATAGCATCGGCTTCATCAATGGCCAGTTCAACTTGCTTATCGATTTCTGCTTCAAATACATCATCACTCCCAAGAACATATCCTCCTGTGTCTATTACAGAAAATTCCATTCCATTCCAATCACTCTTTCCATAATGACGATCTCTTGTAACGCCACTCGAGGCATCAACAATAGCTTCCCTACGCTGTATTAAACGATTAAAAAGCGTTGATTTTCCAACATTTGGACGTCCAACAATGGCAACTATATTACTCATTACTTAGTTTTTAGCGGGTGCAAAGATACAGTTTAATTTATGATTTTAGATTTTTGAAATTGGATTTTAAAATCACTTATTTTTGATTATAACCAAAACGTTTTAAC
>JBBKXS010000246.1:0-3261 GCA_037969605.1 Flavobacteriaceae bacterium | reverse complement strand
CCAGTTTGCCAATCATATCGGAATACAGTCCCTTGTTGATACATGGTCCAACCATATCGAGAATCGTCTTTATCCGGAACGACATCAAATCCGTCACCAAACGAAATTTCCTGCCAATAAGAATTTCGAATACCTTGTGCTCTCCAAACATAAGCAGGGCCTCTCCAAGAGCCATTATCTTGCATTCCGCCATAGACATTATAAGGGAATTCGTTATCCACATTTATATGATAAAATTGAGCTACAGGAAGATTACCAATAAAACGCCATGATTTTCCACCATCTTTAGTAATATTCATTCCACCATCATTGCCGTCAATCATAAATTGACCGTTTGTAGGATGTATCCACCAGGCATGGTGATCGGGATGTACACCATTATCTACGTTATAGGCTGGCATTAATTGCTTGAAGCTCTTTCCGCTATCTTCACTAACATTTACATAAGTGTAAATTGAATACACACGATTCTCATTTTGAGGATCAACATATATTTCGGAATAATAAAAAGGTCTGTCTCCAATTCCGTCAGAACTACCTCGCTGGGTAGATTTGTCATTGACTTTATACCATTTAAAACCACCGTCTTCACTTTTGTAAAGCGCATTCTTTTTCGCTTCAATTAAAGCATAAATAATATTTGGTTTATTTCGAGCAATGGCAACCCCTATACGACCTAAATTACCTTTTGGTAAACCATCTTCATCGCTTAACTTTTTCCAAGTTAGGCCACCATCGTGAGTAATTTGCAAACTAGAACCAACTCCACCCGAGTTAAAAAACCAAGGATCACGTTTGTGTTCCCACATTGCAGCAATTAATTTATTTGGATTGGTTGGATCTATTATCAAATCGGCAGCCCCCGTCTTATTATTAGCAAAAAGAATGTTTTTCCATGTCTTTCCTCCATCTTCAGTTTTAAATACACCCCGCTCCGGATGTTCTCCCCAAGGTGAACCTATAGCGGCTGCATAAACAACATTCGGGTTGGTAGGATCTATAATTACACGATGGATGTGTCTAGTTTTTTCCAAACCCATGGATATCCAATTTTTACCACCATCTAGAGTTTTGTAAATACCGTAACCTCCATTTAAACTATTTCTGGGATTTCCTTCTCCAGTCCCAACCCAAATCACACTAGGATTGGATTGCTGAATGGCAATAGCCCCGATTGAAGCAGTAACTTCTTTTTCGAAAATAGGATCCCATTTTATGCCTCCTGATGTGGATTTCCATAAACCTCCAGAAGCGGTTCCAACATACATAATATCTGGATTGTTGAGTACCACATCTATAGCAGTAACACGACCCGACATACCACCAGGTCCGATGTTACGCGGTTTCATATTTTTTACTAAATCCATTGTGAATTCTTGGGAGAATAAAGAAAATGATGCCATAAGCATCAAGAAGAAAATTACTTTTTTCATTATAAATTTAATTAGTCGAACTAAATATAATAAAAACTTAGTATTGGACTCTTAAAATAGATGTTAATGCGTCCAAACTTATCATTTAAAAGTAGTATTTTTATGAAGCTATGACAGATCAGAAGTTTAAAAGAAAGGGTTTTGTTTTTAAACCTTATGAAACGCCTTTTCAATCTCCATTTGACAAGCTCTTTGATATTTTTAAGGAGTTAATCACACATACTTCTGGCGATTTTGATGAAGCCATAGATTGGTTAAGGGAATTAGACAAGGAATATGAATTGACCACTTCAGAATATACCATAGATGATTTTATTGAAGATCTAAAAAAGAAAGGCTACATCCGAGAAGAAATCAAACCTGATGGAAAAGGTGGTATGGCCATTACTTCAAAAACCGAACGCGCTATTCGGCAAGCAGCTCTGGATCAAATTTTTGGGAACATTAAACGTAGTGGCCAAGGAAATCACAAAAGTAAGAGTCCCGGAATGGGTGATGAACATACAGGTGATTTTGGGGATTACCAATTTGGAGATGCCTTGGACAAAGTATCCATTACCGAAAGTTTAAAAAATGCCCAAATCCACCATGGTATTGGAAATTTTAATTTAACGGAAGATGATTTGGTAGTTGAAGAAACGCACCATAAATCGCAAATGAGCACTGTTTTGATGATCGATATCAGTCACAGTATGATCCTCTATGGTGAAGATCGTATTACTCCAGCAAAAAAGGTAGCCATGGCGTTGGTGGAATTGATTACCACCCGTTACCCTAAGGATACGATAGATATTTTAGTTTTCGGTAATGATGCTTGGCAGATTGAGATCAAAGATTTGCCCTATCTTAATGTTGGGCCTTATCATACCAATACCGTTGCCGGACTTGAATTGGCCATGGATCTGTTGCGACGCAAACGCAACACCAACAAACAGATTTTTATGATCACCGATGGCAAACCCAGTTGTTTGCGACTGCCCGATGGCCAATATTATAAAGATAGTGTAGGGCTAAATCCTTATATTACCAATAAATGCTATGCCAAGGCACAACAAGCAAGACGGCTGCATATCCCTATCACCACGTTTATGATTGCAAAAGATAGCTACTTGATACAATTTGTTAAGGAGTTTACCTATGCCAATCAAGGGAAGGCGTTTTATACGGGACTAAAAGGTTTGGGAGAAATGATATTTGAAGATTACGAAACCAATAGAACAAAAAGGATTAAAGGATAAGCCCCAACTAAACTTCCCGAAGGAGAGGAAAAAAAGATAAATAAAACTTGCTCCTCCCTTTAAATGAAGGGAGGTGGATTTTCAGAATGAAAATTCGGAGGGTTTCATTAATGATAATATTGAAATAATTGAAAAAAGCAAAAATTCATTCACTTAATTATCTAAAAGAAAGAAGATCGGAGCTAAGAATATCCTTAACTCCAGCTGAAGCCTTTTTATGGAAACATCTTAAAGCAAAGCAATTTGAGGGTAGACGCTTTAATAGACAGCATAGTATTAAAAACTATATTGTAGATTTTTATTGTGCCAAGGAAAAATTAATAATTGAATTGGATGGAGACGTTCATAATAACGAAATGGTACAAGAACGAGATAGAGAAAAAACTCAATATTTGGAAGAATTAGGTTATACGGTTATTAGATTTGAAAATAACAGGGTATTTGACAATTTAGCATCTGTTTTTATGGAAATTAAAGATAATTTTAAATAAAAACTCCTCTTTCTTCTGATTAAAAAATCAGAATTCATCTCCTCTTTAATTAAAGAGGAGATGAATTCTGATTTTTTAATCAGAAGAAAGAGGAGTTTT
>JBBKXS010000245.1:0-20409 GCA_037969605.1 Flavobacteriaceae bacterium | reverse complement strand
TTAAAAAACCAGGGGTTGCCTATACTTGCTCGACCAACCATGGCACCGTCAAGACCATATACATCTCTCATTTCCATAGCTTTTTCTGGGGTATCCACATCTCCATTCCCAAATACCGGTATGTGCATCCGGGGGTTGTTTTTAACCTCGGCTATCCATCTCCAATCTGCCTCTCCTTTATACATTTGGGCGCGAGTACGTCCATGAATTGCAATAGCTTTACATCCTACATCTTGCAGGCGTTCCGCAACTTCAATAATTTTAATGGAATCGTGATCCCATCCTAATCTGGTTTTTACGGTTATGGGAAGGTTGGTGCGTTTGACCATTTCAGCGGTAAGTTGCTCCATTAAGCAAACATCTTTCAGTATCCCTGCTCCCGCTCCTTTGCTCACCACTTTTTTTACAGGGCATCCAAAGTTAATGTCGATGATATCTGGATTGGATCTTTCAACAATATCAATAGTCTGGAGCATGCTTTCTAAATTAGCTCCAAAAATTTGAATCCCAACCGGACGTTCTTTTTCGTAAATGTCCAGTTTCATAACGCTTTTGGCTGCGTTACGGATCAGGCCCTCGCTTGAGACAAACTCTGTGTAGACAACATCTGCACCTTGTTCTTTACATAATGCACGAAAAGGAGGGTCGCTCACATCTTCCATTGGTGCCAATAACAATGGGAAATCGGGAAGTTCTATGTTGCCAATCTTAATCAAAAATGTTGTTTTAGGTTTGCAAAAGTATTAAAAAAAATAATTTTATTTAAAATTCAATCTCAACCTCTACGTGTTTACCGTTTCTGTCAATAATCACTTTTGTTTTATTTCCAGGTTCAAATGTTGATAAGGCCCTCATATAACTCATCATATCAACAATGGTGCTGTCTCCAAGTTTAATTACAATATCTCCTTTTTGCAAGCCTGCTTTCTGAGCTGGTTTATCTTCACTTATACCATCGATGCGCATGCCTTTTCCATCAAACAAATAATCGGGTATTACTCCCAAACCCACTTTAAAGCGTGGAACGTCTTCACTTTCGTTTTTAGTTTTTCTAAAGGCAAGTTTCCCATTGTCATCAAGTTCCGTAATAATTTCAAAAATATAATTTGAAACAGCTTCCATACCTTCATAATTCAACTTTTCAGTATCATCTGAAGGTTTGTGATAATCTTCATGTTGCCCAGTAAAAAAATGCAATACGGGAATATCATTATTATAAAAAGAAGTATGGTCTGACGGACCTGTACCAGATTCTTTTTCAATAATTTTAAATCGTGAATTACTTGAGTTGACAACTTGCTTTAAAATTGGAGACGTGCCGACTCCATAAACTGCCAAAGCGCTATCCTGCTTTAAACGCCCCACCATATCCATATTGAGCATGTAGTTGGCTTTTGTGAGGTTAATAGTTGCGTTTTTTGTAAAGTAATTAGAGCCCAATAGCCCCATTTCTTCTCCAGAAAATGCTATAAATAAATAATTATTGTTCTTATTTGTGTTTTTAAGTTTGCTGGCTAAATTTAACATTACGGCTACACCACTTGCATTATCATCTGCACCATTATGAATTTCCTTTTCTTTTCCTCTATACAAAGAGCCTTCTGCGCCGTAGCCCAAATGGTCATAATGTGCTCCAATAATAATTGTATATGGAGCCTTGTTATCGATAAAGCCAATAACATTAGTCCCAGTAATTGTGCTATCGTTACCAACCACGGTATAAATAACTTCTTGGTGTGGATCTGTTTTTGGTTTAAATGAGAAGGTTTGAAAATAGTTGTCGGCTCCTTTGGCTTCAAGACCCAAATTTGAAAAACGCTCAGCAATATACTCAGAAGCTTTTTTTTCTCCTACTGTTCCCGTTTGCCTTCCTTCAAGTTTATCGTCTGCTAAAAAAGAAACGTCCTCTTTGATATTATTTTTCGGCTCATCTTTGGAATTACAACCAAAGAGTATTATAAAAAAAATGAGCGTTACTATTTTGTTCATGCTTTTAAATCTTATTTTTGGTTAAAATTAGGCAATAATTGCCATTAAATTAAACCTTCAATTAATTACCATGTTCTCCCGTTTACAATTTATTGCTTTCATATTATTAATCATGACTTCGTGTAAAAATGATAAAAGGGCTTCCGTGGCGAATGGTTCGGATATTGAACTAAGCCAAGATACTTTGATTTATCCTGAAGAAACCCATTTTAAATCGATACGGCAAATTACTTTTGGAGGGGACAACGCAGAGGCCTATTGGAGTTTTGATGACAAGCAAATTGTATTTCAATCCAACAATAAAGCCTGGAATGTGAATTGTGACCAAATGTTTTTGATGAATGTTGGAGACACATTCGAAAATAAGATACCGCCAATAATTAGCACCGGGAAAGGACGAACAACTTGTGCCTATTTTTTACCAGACAATGCTCATATTGTTTATGCTTCTACGCATTTAGGTAGTGAAAATTGTCCCGATACACCTTTGCGACAAAACGGAAAATACGTTTGGCCAATTTATGATACTTACGATATTTTTGTTGCCGATCTAGAGGGAAATGTAGTGAATCAACTTACCAAAGAACCCGGTTATGATGCAGAAGCTACAGTGTCTCCTAAAGGCGATAAAATCGTGTTTACCTCATCCAGAAATGGAGATATCGATTTGTATACCATGAATTTAGACGGAAGTAATGTAAAACAAATCACCTTTGAATTGGGCTATGACGGTGGCGCTTTTTTTTCCCCTGACGGTACAAAAATAATTTTCAGGTCTTCTCGCCCAAAAACCGAGGCCGAGATAAAAGAATACAAGGATTTATTAGCTCAAGGTCTGGTTCAGCCAACAGAGATGGAGCTATATATCTGCAATGCCGATGGGAGCAATTTACGTCAACTCACACATTTAGGGAACGCTAATTGGTGTCCCTTTTTTCTGCCTGACGGAAAAAGTATTTTGTTCGCTTCAAATTTTGAAGCTGAAAGAGGATTTCCTTTCAATCTTTATATGATAGGTATAGACGGCAAAAACCTTGAACGTATTACCCATGGTGAGACTTTTGATGCTTTTCCCGTGTTTTCAAATGACGGGAAGAAACTTATTTTTTCTTCCAATAGAAATAATGGCGGAGGTCACGATACCAATTTATTCATAGCTGAATGGAAAAATTAAATTAATGATTGTTCTCTTTTAATCGTTCCCGCTCTTTAAGGTCTTTTGTTTGTGAATTGGTCTTTAAATTCATGTTTCCAAAATTATATCTAAATCCTAATTTTATGTAACGAGTGTCTAGGCTAGTTCGGATTTTGCTAAATTGATTTAGATAGCGTGTGGAATCATTATAATCTTGAGCGTTGAATAAATCTTCGGCCACAAGGGAAATTACAGCCGTTTTGTTCATTATGGATTTAGATATGGAAAAGCTTGATACCCATCGGTCTTCAACTAACCTAAATCCTTGAAGGTTCTTGCCAACATAGTATATAGTAAGGTTAGCATTTAAGCTTCTGCCTTTTAAAAATGTAAAACTGTTCTGTAAAACACTATAGTTCGACCATTGGTCTTGGTTGACAAGGCTATTGTCAAAAACTGTTTGATCTTCAATATTGAAGAACGAGGTTAAAAAATATACTGACCAGTCCTTAGTAGCATAAAAATTAACCGTAAAATCAAAACCATATTCAATGGTTTTATCAAAATTTAAAGGGGTAAACAACAACGTATTGTTGATGTTGTCCTGTCTAGGCAAGACGTAAATATTATTTTTAGAACGTTCATAATAAGCCTCTATTACGAAATGGTCGACTATGGATGCCCCAAAAACTACGTGATTATTAATTGTGGCATTTAGATTTGGATTTCCAACAAAGGCATTATTGTCATTGTAATAAAATCTAAATGGATTTAGGCTTTCATAGATTGGTCTCTCAATGTTCCGCTTGTAATTAGTATAAAGACTATAATTTGTTGTTGGTTTAAAGGCTATGCTTACCGTTGGAAACCATTCCAAGTAATCTTGTTTATTGATTTGGTTGTTGAAAATGGATATACTTTTAATATGGGTTTGCTCGGTTCTTAATCCTAAAATAATATTCCATTTTTCCCAGTCTTTTGAATAGTTAACATAGGCCGCTTGAACATCCTCTTGATAATCAAAATCATCGGTGTTGTTTGGGTCTAAAACTTCTTGTCCATTTACAATGTCATGTCGAGAGGTCCCGCTATTGGTTTCTATGTGAGACAATTTTAAACCAGTTTCAAAATTCGAAGCGTCACTTATGGGCAAACTATAGTCGGCTTTTGCTGCAAAGATTTTGGTATGTTGGTTATTACGCGTGTTAAAAGCCGTAGTTTCTATAAACGAACCATCGTTTTCAAAATAATTACTGATAACATCTTGGTTTTGTGTTTTATCGAAATCTGTGTAGTGGGTATTTAATAGCAGTTCGCCCGTGGAAAATTGATGTAAAAAGTCTAGGTCAAAAGCTAAATTATGTTTTTGGTCTTGTTCTAAATTGTTTGTGTCGTAATAATATTCTAAACTTTTTGTCGCATCAAAAACATTGGTGATGTTGGATTTTTTATACTTAGAATACGGTATATAAAGAATATTTGATGACAGAGTCAAAGCGTTATTGTCATCTATAGAATAATCAAAATTCATGTTGAAATTGTGTGTTTCTGTCCATTTATTTCTGTTTGTTTTAGATTCCCAATATTCATTAATTGTTTGATTATTGTCAAAATAGTTGATATTCTCGGTGTCATCTCTATTTAATTTGCTATCCGTGTAGCTGTAATTAGCGTAAAAATTAACCTTTTCTGATTTAAAAAAATGGCTCGTTCCTATATTGTAATTTGGAAATAATCCTTGTGTATAATTAGTAAAAATATTGCCCCTGTAACCCGTTACTAAGTTTTTGCTCATGACGATATTTAAAACTACCCCACTTGATGCGTCATATTTAGCAGATGGATTGGTAATGACTTCAATAGATTTTATGGCGGTGGCGGAAGAGCTCTCTAGTAGTTGGGTCAACTCTGAGGCCGATAGATTGACTTTCCTATTGTTAATGTAAACCGTTGGCGCTGTGTTTCTAACCGTGATATTATTGTTGATTACCAAAATCCCTGGTGTGCTTTTTAAAACCTGAAGTATATTACCTTCAATTAGGGCTGAGTTTTCAACGTTAAAAACCAATCTGTCGGCTTCTTTCTTAATGGTTGGCTTTTTAAATATTATGGTTACTTCTTCAAGACTTTGAGTTTCTTCTTGTAATATAATTGTTCCTAAATTTAAATCTCCATCAATAGTGAGTTCATTTAAAACTTCTTTATAACCTATATAGCTAATTTTAAAATTATAGATGTTTTTACTAAGTGAATTAATCCTAAAAATACCAATGTCGTCGGTAGATGTTCCTTTAATTGCAGTTGAGTCCTGTTGTGTTATCAAAATAACATTTGCAAACGAAATGGGCAAACCTTGTTCGTCCACAACTTTTCCAGAAACAGAAAACTCTTGGCTAAAACCGAAAATAGAAATACAAAAAAACAGAAATAAAAGGGGTTTAAATTTCAAGTCTTATTAGTTTAATAATATTGCAATATACTATTTGTTTTAGAATTTTAGATACGGTTTTTCCTCAATAAGACTTTCTTGCATGGCAAAAAATAAAAACTTCTAAAGCTTAATAAATCAATTATATTTGCAAAATCTTTAGTTGGAAGAACGAGCTTTATGAAGCACATTAGAAATTTTTGCATTATTGCACACATTGATCATGGCAAGAGTACCCTTGCCGATAGGCTGTTGGATTTTACAGGTTCGGTAACCGAAAGGGAAAAACAGGATCAACTCTTGGACAATATGGATTTAGAGCGTGAGCGTGGTATCACCATAAAGTCCCACGCCATACAAATGGACTATACCTATAAAGGAGAACAGTATGTTTTAAACCTTATAGACACTCCTGGTCATGTTGATTTTTCTTATGAAGTATCCCGTTCAATTGCGGCCTGCGAAGGCGCTTTACTTATTGTCGATGCCGCACAAAGCATTCAGGCACAAACCATTTCTAATTTGTATTTGGCATTAGAAAATGATTTGGAAATCATTCCAGTATTAAATAAAATAGATTTGCCTAGCGCCAATATAGAAGAGGTCACTGATGACATTGTGGATCTGTTGGGCTGTGATCCATCTGATATTATTCCCGCAAGCGCCAAGGAGGGTATTGGGATTGAGGATATTCTATCTGCAATTATCGAACGTATTCCGCCACCAAAAGGAAATGTAGACGAACCCCTTCAGGCTTTAATTTTTGACTCCGTTTACAATTCCTTTAGAGGGGTTGAAACCTATTTTAGGGTCATTAATGGTTCTATCAAAAAGAATCAACTCATTAAATTTATAGCTACTGGGAATACTTATAGCGCTGATGAAGTCGGAACTTTAAGATTAAAACAGTTCCCAAGAAATGAAATCAAAGCTGGTGATGTAGGCTATCTTATAACGGGAATAAAAGAAGCTAAAGAGGTTAAAGTTGGTGACACTATTACCGATGCTAAAAACCCAACTAAAAACGCCATTTCAGGATTTGAAGATGTAAAACCAATGGTTTTTGCCGGCATTTACCCAGTGGATACCGATGAATATGAAGAACTTCGAAATTCCATGGAAAAATTACAGCTCAACGATGCTTCGTTGGTATTTGCTCCAGAAAGTTCTGCTGCCTTGGGATTTGGTTTTCGATGCGGGTTTTTGGGAATGCTCCACATGGAAATCATCCAAGAACGTTTGGAGCGTGAGTTTGATATGACCGTAATTACCACGGTTCCCAATGTGTCGTACAATGCCTTTACCCGAAAAAATGTTGATCAGCCAATAATTGTAAACAACCCTTCTGACTTGCCCGATCCTTCAAGTTTAGATCGCGTTGAGGAGCCTTATATAAAAGCATCCATTATAACCAAATCGGATTTTGTTGGCAATGTCATGTCGTTATGTATTGATAAACGTGGACAAATTACCAACCAAACCTATTTAACGCCAGAGCGCGTTGAATTGAATTTTGACATGCCGCTAGCTGAAATTGTGTTTGATTTTTATGATCGGTTAAAAACCGTTTCTAAGGGTTATGCTTCCTTTGATTATTCACCAATTGGGATGCGGGTTTCAAAACTGGTCCGTGTTGATATTTTGTTGAACGCTCAACCTGTGGATGCGCTATCGGCCTTGATCCATGCTGATAATGCTCACAATATTGGAAAAAGAATGTGCGAAAAATTAAGAAGCCTAATACCTAGACAACAGTTTGATATTCCAATTCAAGCCGCTATAGGGGCAAAAATAATTTCGCGAGAAACTATTAAGGCCTTACGTAAAGATGTTACGGCAAAATGCTATGGTGGTGATATTTCACGTAAGCGTAAATTGCTTGAGAAGCAGAAGAAAGGCAAAAAGCGGATGCGTCAAGTAGGAAATGTTGAGATTCCTCAAGAAGCTTTTATGGCTGTATTAAAGTTAAATGATTAATCTTTTTTTGCTTTATCAAGAAAAAGAGCTGCAATAATGACAAACCCAACTCCTGTGAAAATGGGAGGTTTTGCGCCTAATTTTGCGCCTAGATAAATCATTATGATAGCTACAATAACTAAAAGAATTAATAGTGCTTGTTTCATAAATCTATATTTAATAATATTCATATTGACTAAACTCGGGGGCCTAGTGCTTTTAAACTTTTCCTTGGTTTAAGTGTTTGCCTAAATAAACCAAAACCCAACCTTTTTCAATTTTATCCATATTGTTGTTGTAGGAAGAGATGATGTGAAATTCTCCTTCATTATCCTTTAAAAATAAGGTTACGATATTTTTATCTTTCTTGATGATTTCAATCAAATTGGAGTAATGAGCTTTTCCTGTTAATTGTATTTCATTAATTGACGGGTATTTATTGGCCACTTCAGTTAAAGAATTAAAATCGTCTGTATGCGAAAACAACCCTTCTTTAGGACTGTTTTTTTCGTCATTTATCTCATCCGGAGAAACCAATCTAAACGCCCCGTGTTCTCCAAATTGTTTACTGAATTTATTAATTGCGTATTTATTAATGTCGGTGCTCCCTGTTAATGCCATTAAATATCCAATATCGTTTAGTTCGATGTTGTCTAGTAATTTGTCGGAATAGATATTGGTGTTAATAGCTTCCAATTGCAATTCATGTGCTTTACTAATATTGCTTATGTTGCTGTCGATTAAAACAACATGTCTACTGTTAGATTCTAAATAATGTCCTAAAAGGCGTGATACTTTTGATGCACCTACAATTAAAATGCCATCTGATTTAGTTAAAAACACGCCAACCATTTTGGCAAATAGTCTTGCGGTTGTGGCATTTAATAAAACCGTTCCCAATACAATCATAAACACCAAAGGTGTGATATATTCTGCGCCAGCAACACCGTCTTTTGCCAACTTCAATCCAAATAACGAAGCTATACCGGCCGCAACAATACCTCTTGGCCCTACCCAGCTGATAAAAATTTTCTCATTCATTTTTAATCTAGAGCCATAAGTGCTCAAAAACACCCCTAAAGGCCGGATAAAAAACACCACTATTCCAAATAAAATAGCTGTATTCCAATTGTAAATTAATAATAAGTCTTCGATATTAATATTGGCCGCAAGTAGAATAAATAAGATGGAAATCAATAATACGCTTAAAGACTCTTTAAAATATAAAAGCTCTTTTAGGTAAGCAGATTTAGAATTACCCAAAACCATTCCCATAACTACGACCGCTAACAGCCCAGATTCGTGGGCAAAAGCGTCAGATAATACAAAAACTCCCAAAACGGCCGCCAAAGTAAAAACATTTAATAGGTAGTGGGGGATCCATTTTTTATTAATTGACACATTTAGAGCATGGGCAAAAGTAAATCCAAAACTGGAACCAAAAAGCACAATTTTGCTGAACTCAATAAATACGGTCTTAGTGAACTCGCCACCGGCTCCGGCGTCTACACTAATGAATTCAAACACCAATACCGCGACCAGAGCGCCGATAGGATCAATTAATATCCCTTCCCATTTCAAAACGGCCGAAACATCTTTTTTTAACGGGAGATTTCTCAATATTGGGGTGATTACCGTGGGTCCTGTAACAATAATTAAGGCCGAAAAGAGAAAAGATATTTCCCAACTTAAATAGAAAATAAAATGCGCTGCAATTGCCCCACAGAAAAAAGTAACCAGAGAGCCAATAGTAATAAGTTTGGTAATAACTGGTCCAACGCGTTTAACCTCGCTTGTTCTTAGGGTCAATCCACCCTCAAAAAGAATTATGCTAATCGCCAGCGATACAAAATAAAAGAGGCTTTCCCCGGGAAATAATCCTTCGTTTCCATTCCATTGTGGCTCTATCCATTTTGTACCGTCCTCCGTTAAAAATTCCGCAGCAATAGGGCCTACCAATAAACCAATTAAGATTAAGGGCAAAATAGCTGGAATTTTAAGTCTCCAGGCAACCCATTGTGCCAATATTCCCAAAATGATAATTCCTGCTAGTTCTAACATGGATGTAGTTGGTGTTAGTTAAAAAAGTAAAGTTAATAAATATTACTGGTCTTTTATGATCAAACGCAATACTGAACAAGCTGATTTTCGTGTAAAACTATCTAGCCGATCTTATGGAGCACTAAATCAAGTCCTGAAGAAATTTTGAATATGGTTTCCAGAGGGTTGTAGGGCTTTTAGCAATAGAAGCATTTCGAGGTATACTGCGTTAAAGTTTTTGCCATTAGGTTAATTTTATACTAAAAAACTTATTGTTCAACTAGTAAAATCCCAATTATTTCTTAACCTCTTAATGTGGTAATAATCTATTTATTACCTTCGCCCCAATGAAGTTATACCCTATAAACTCAGGAAATTTTAAACTTGATGGCGGCGCTATGTTTGGGGTGGTGCCCAAATCGTTATGGCAAAAAACCAATCCCGCTGATGCAAATAACATGATTGACATAGCAACACGTTGTTTGCTGATTGAAGATGGAAATAGACTAATTTTAATTGATACGGGAATGGGGAACAAACAGAGTGATAAATTTTTTGGTTACTATGATCTCTGGGGAAATGATTCCATCGATAAGTCCCTAAAACTATATGGTTTCCAACGTGACGATATTACCGATGTTTTTATGACCCATCTTCATTTTGACCATTGCGGGGGAAGCATTCAATGGAACAACGATCGAACAGATTATGAACCTGCTTTTAAAAATGCCTGTTATTGGAGTAATGAAGACCATTGGAAATGGGCCACAAAACCCAATAAAAGGGAAAAAGCATCGTTTTTAGAAGAAAACATTATTCCAATGGAAAAAAGCGGTCAGCTCAAATTTATGCCCGTTTCAGATTATCCCATATTGAAAAAAAGCGAATTGGGGTTCGACGTTTTTTTTGCTGATGGCCATACCGACAAACAAATGATTCCCATGATTCATTATAAAGGCAATACCATTTGTTTTATGGCTGATTTGTTACCTACCGCGGGGCATTTGCCCATTCCTTTTGTAATGGGATACGATACTAGACCTTTGCTGACTTTAAACGAAAAAGACCAATTTTTAAACCTCGCTGTTAGCAATAATTATTTTTTGTTTTTAGAACATGATGCCCACAACGAAATTATAACCGTACAACCTACCGAAAAGGGTGTTAGGCTCAAAGAAGTTTTAACCTGCAATGACATTTTTTAAAACTAACCCAAATCATAATATGAAATATTCTTTTAAATTACTATTAAGCGCCGTTTTTATTTATACAACTCTTGTCGGTTGTGGTAGTTCACGACTCTTAACAATGCCCTTAGAGGCTGTTGGTAATGTGCCTGAAAAGATTGCCGAATTATCAGAAAATGAATTAAAAAGCTGGAGTTATTTAGATTTGGCCAAAGATACTGTTCCCGGTATGAGTGTCAATAAAGCTTATGATGAAATTATCAAAAACAAAAAAGGGGTTACGACTGTTGTTGCAGTAATTGATACTGGAATTGACATTGATCATGAAGATTTGGAAGGTGTTGTTTGGGTGAACCTAAAAGAAATCCCTAACAACGGAAAAGATGATGATAATAATGGCTATGTTGATGATGTTCATGGTTGGAACTTTCTGGGTGATGCTTACGAAGAGCAACTGGAATATGTAAGACTATTAGCAAAAGGGGA
Organism: Flavobacteriaceae bacterium; assembly: GCA_037969605.1. Taxonomy (GTDB): domain Bacteria; phylum Bacteroidota; class Bacteroidia; order Flavobacteriales; family Flavobacteriaceae; genus Geojedonia. The sequence goes on along the minus strand of JBBKXS010000245.1, from coordinate 9,188 downwards.
TACAAGTAATCCTGACTATTCACGGGCTAAAAAGGAATATGACGAGGAACTCAATAAATATACCGAATTACATAAACAATATAGTAGTCTGCAGAATCAATATAATGAGTATAAGAAAAATTATGAACTACTTCTTGAAAAATTAAATTCCGCAGATGAAACAATTGCATTGCATTTGAGTAAAAAAGAGTATTCAGAGGACGATGTTAATAACATAACGGAGTTGGGTAAATCGCTGCAAGAATCTGTATCTGTTTTGAAATATATCTATAGCCTTGGGTTTAAGTCGCCAATAGTCGCCAAAAATGAGATCCAAGAAGGTTTGAATGAAATAAATGGTAGTTTGAACCAGTTTGATGAGGGCTTAGTTGACATCAATGAGCGTTTAAACTTCAATTTAGATATGAACCTCAAGGGTAGAAAAACTGGAGACAATCCAGATGACTTGTCTGACGTTGACTATGGAAACAACAATGTAAAGCCTACTGGGGCAAATGAAGATCACGGTACCCATGTTGCCGGAATTATTGCTGCAGAACGTTACAACAATAAAGGAATAAATGGTGTGGCCAATAATGTGAAAATAATGTCTTTAAGGGTTGTGTCTAATGGTGATGAGTACGATAAAGATGTGGCTTTGGCTATACGATATGCTGCTGATAATGGTGCGGGGGTTGTAAATATGAGCTTCGGAAAATATTATTCCCCACATAGTGATTGGGTTCATGACGCAATAATTTATGCGGCTAAAAAAGATGTGCTGTTAGTTTCTGGTGCGGGTAATGAAGGTCTCGATTTGGATCAAAAAGCGAATTACCCCAATGACCAGTTCGACAACGGTCCAGAGTTTGCCGATAATTATTTAACTGTTGGGGCTATTACTTCTAAATATGGTTCAGAAATGGTTGCTGATTATTCCAATTATGGGAAAATAATAGTAGACGTCTTTGCTCCTGGTTCAGATATCTATTCTACAGTTCCAAATAATAATTACAAATCTTTTGACGGAACGTCGATGGCTTCGCCTGCGGTTGCTGGGGTCGCCGCATTAATAAGATCTCAGTATCCAACTTTAACCGCGTCACAAGTAAAACATATTATTATGAACTCAGGCTTGCTGTTGACAACAAAAGTGGGGACCGGTGAAGGCCACAATCATTTAACGTCTTTTAATGAATTATCGAAGTCGGGTAAAATTGTAAATTTGTATAATGCCTTAATAATGGCTTCAGGGCAGATTAGCCAATAAAATTTCAATTTAAGAGGTATTGATCAAAGCCTAATATTTATTGGTCAAACCTCATTACCTTTGGTATTACATGGGTTACACATTCCAAAAAAAAGAGAAGCTCAAAAGTCAAATACATATTGAGAAATTATTTCTTAAAGGGAAATCTATATCCGTTTTTCCGTTGCGAATGCTGTATTTGCAAACCGCTTTTGAAGATGGTTCTAAAATAAAAACCGGAGTTTCAGTAAGTAAGCGAAAGTTTAAAAAAGCCGTGGATAGAAATCGGATTAAACGCCATATAAGAGAAGCATACAGACTAAACAAACCTGAATATTTTAACAACATTACAACACCTTATGCGTTAATGATTTTGTACATTGGTAAAGACACAACGGATTTTGATTCGGTAAACTCTAAATTGAAAATATTGTTTTCGACTTTTCTTGAGAAGATTTCTAAAGATAAAAATTAAGTCAAATGAAAAAATTACTCCAAAAAAAAATAATAATTCCGGTATTGATTATATCAATATTTTTTACAGGAACGGCCTTCAAAAGTGATTTTTTTGAAGTTGCAAAACAAATTGAAATTTTTACCACGATGTTTAAGGAACTCAACATGAATTATGTTGACGAAACCAATCCTGGAGATTTAATGAATACGGCTATAAAAAGCATGCTCAGTGACTTAGATCCGTATACCAACTTTATGAACGAGCAAGATGTAGAGGCGGCAAGAATAAATAACACGGGGGACTATACCGGTATTGGAGCAAGTGTTTTAACCCTAAAAGATAAGCTTGTTGTTGTTGAACCTTATAAGGGTTATCCAGCTGATAAAGCAGGGTTAAAAGCTGGTGATGAAATCATTAAAATAGAAAATGTTGTGGTTGCTGATTTTAAGGATGACGCAGGAAACCTATTGCAAGGTGCCTCGGGGACCAAGGTCAATGTCACTTATCTTAGACAAGGTATAACCAACACAACAACGATTAAACGCGAAGAGGTAGAAATTCATGCCGTCCCACATTATTCAATGGTTGATGATAAAACCGGTTATGTCGTGTTGCGCCAATTTAATGAAAAATCCTCGTCAGAAACAAGTAATGCCATAAGGTCTTTAAAAAATCTAGGTGCAAAACGGTTGATTTTGGATTTACGTGGGAATCCTGGGGGATTGTTGACCGAGGCCGTTAATGTGGTCAATATTTTTGTGCCAAAAAATCAATTGGTGGTGACTACTAAATCCAAGGTTAAAAAATACAATAAAACCTATCATACTCTAAGAGAGCCATTAGACATAGAAATTCCACTTATCGTTTTAATTGATGGTAGAAGCGCATCGGCAAGTGAGATTGTTTCTGGTGCGTTGCAAGATTTGGATCGTGCTGTTATTATAGGGGCGAGAAGCTTTGGTAAAGGCCTGGTGCAAAGGCCAAAGCCTCTAGTTTATGGTACACAAATGAAAATTACCATTTCTAGGTACTACACCCCTTCCGGGCGTTGTATTCAGGCCTTGGATTATTGGAATAGGGACGAGTATGGCAAGGCTACCCTTGTTGAAAAGGCAAACTATAATGTATTTAAAACCAAAAAAGGCAGAAATGTTTATGATGGTGGTGGTATACAACCAGATTTAGAATTGGAAAGTTCAAATTATAGTGCTATTACAAAGGCGGTTTTAAATGAGAATTTAATATTTGATTATGCTACCAAATATTATTATGACAATAAAGTAACCGATTTGTCTGGTTTCAATTTTAGCGATGTCGCTTTTAATGATTTTAAAAACTTTTTAAAGAATAAGAATTTTAATTTTGAGACCAAAACCGAAAAAGCCTTTGATGATGCCTTAAATATTGCCATTAATGAAAAAATTGTTTCAGAGATCGATACGGAATATAACACGATGTTAAGTGCTTTAAAAAATTACAAAACCAAAGCAATTGATGACAACAAAGTGCAATTAGTGTCCCTGCTTTCAGATGAGATCATTAAGCGATATTTTTACAGGGAAGGGCTTTATGAATATTACATTTCACACAATCCTGAAATTCAAAAAGGGGTGGAAATACTTAAAAGCCCTATTAAATATTCTGCTTTTTTTGAACGGCCACAGTAATTTTGGTTATGAAAAATTGAAAATGAGATTTATTTAAATCTATTTTATTAATCCAATGAAAAGATTCTTGTTGTATTTTCTTCTGGCATCTCAAATAACATTTGCTCAAAATGAGTTAAAACACGAAGTGTATTTTGATACTGATAAATTTGAGATTAAACCCATTGAGCACAACAGGTTATTATTGTTTTTGGCTGATATTGAAAAAATGGACATTGAGAAAATATCCATTTATGGGTTTACCGACGATAGGGGAAGTGATTCTTATAATATGGTGCTTTCTCAAAATAGAGCAAATGCAATAAAGGAAATTTTTTCAAATAATGAGTTTGACGAATCCGTCATCACAAATGTTGATGGTAAGGGAGAATTGCTAATAAAATTAGTCGAACGACAAAAAGTTGATGAGGCCAGAAGCTTAAACCGTAAAGTTCAAATTATAGTTAAGCCTTATTTTCCTCCGAGGGTTGAAGTTATCCCTATAAAGAAGGATATTACTACTATTTTAAAAGGGGAGCTTAAAGCTGGTGATAAGTTTAAATTGGACAACATCTTATTTCAAACAGGGTATAGTGATGTTCTCGAACAATCCAAAAAAACGCTTGAGGATATGGCTAAAATTTTAGTAGAGCGCGAAGATGTTTATTTTACTATTCAGGGCCATGTTTGTTGTACTCAAAACAGTAGGGACGCAATAGATAGAAAGACAAAACTACGTAATTTATCTGTCGCTAGGGCTAAATTTGTATATGACTATTTGGTCAAAAAAGGAGTGGATCCTAAACGCATGAAATATGTGGGTTTTCGAAGAAAATTTCCTCTTGGTGGAGAGCCTAAATACGATAGGCGTGTCGAGATTTTGATAACCTATGCTGGCAGCGGCAATTAAACAATTATGATTTAATCATGCCAATATGAGGAATACCATCTTCAAGATATTCTTCACCAACTTCAATAAATCCTAAGTTGTTATAGAATTTTTTTAAATAGCATTGTGCCGAAAGCTTAATTTTGGTTTCGTTAAAAAAGTGTTTTATAGCTTTAATTGAAGCATTCATAATATCATAACCAAATTTATACTGCCTTTCATTTTGTACAACAACCACTCTACCAATGCTGGCGTATTCAAAATAATCCCCAGGTTTAAAAAGACGTGTATAAGCTACTAACTTTTCATTCTTATATCCCAAAACATGGAGTGCTTTTTCATCTTTTCCATCCAAATCCTGATACACGCAATCTTGTTCTACTACGAAAACCTCACTACGCAACTGCAGTAAACTATAAAGTTCATGAGTGGTCAATTCTTTAAATGTTTTGACAATAATATTTAGCATTAGTCCTGAACTATGATTTCCTTAGGGTCCTTTTTATTGAATTCGGGTTGAATGGTCACGTGGTTGATTTGAAATTCATTGTGTAAAAGCGTTTCGATCTGGTGTAAAATAACATCAAATTCTGTTAGGGTGATATCTTCCGAAAAATCGAGATGTGCTTCCAAATGAAATTCATCGTCATTTAAACCCCAAATATGAACATGGTGTAGTCTTTTTACTTTTGGTATTGTGTTCACAAGGTTTACTACGGCTTCAATATTAATATGTTCTGGTGTAAACAACATCAATATTTTAGTGGATGCTTTAAGTAATTTATAGCCGACCCAAATTAAATACAGTGCTATTAAAAACGTCAGCATACTATCTACCCAATAAACTTGATAAAACTTCATTAACAAGCCGCCTATTAATACGGCAACACTAGCCATCATATCGGTAAACAGATGTATATATGCTGATTTTATATTAATGTTCTTTTCTGAATCCTTTTTTAAAAGCAATACGCTTGAGCCATTAGCTATAATAGCAATTAACGATAGCCAAATCACTAAATTGGATTCAATTATTTTCGGATACTGAAAGCGTTCGATGGCCTCAATAATCAATAAAATAGCAACAATTACCAAGGTTGATGCATTTATAAAAGCTGCAAGAATTTCTGCACGTTTATAACCAAAAGTTCTATGAATAGATGCTTTTCGCTTGGATAATTTTGAAGCAATATAACTCACTAAAAGAGACAAAACATCACTGAAATTATGAAGCGCATCACTTAATAAGGCTAAACTTCCAGAAACCAATCCGCCAACAATTTGAGCAGCGGTGATAAGAACATTTAATAAAATAGAAATAAAGAGATTTCTATCTTTTGAATCTTTGTGAGAGTGTGAATGGTGATGTAAATGGCCCATTTAACACTTTAATGGAATTTTATCTACTCTATTTTGATGGCGACCTCCTTCAAAAGCGGTATTTAAAAATGTATCTACCATTTCCACAGCTTGCTGCATTGCTGTAAATCGAGCTGGAATACAGATCACGTTAGCGTTATTATGCTGTCTTGCTAAGGTCGCAATTTCTTTGGCCCAGCACAATGCAGCTCTTACGCCTTGATGTTTGTTTGCAGTCATACTTACACCATTTCCACTACCACAAATAAGAATTCCAAAATCCACTTTACGGTCCTCTACATCGTTAGCAACTGGATGTACAAAATCTGGATAATCTACACTGTTTATATCGTTAGTTCCATAATTGGTTATGGTAATTCCTTTAGCTTCCAGATGTTTAACGATCGCCTGTTTATATTCCGTTCCCGCATGATCATTTCCTATAGAAATCTTCATAATTTTGTTATGTTTTATTCAGATTATAAAATTACAAATAACAGTTGTCAATTACTATATTAATTAGTTGTTAATATCTAATTGTAATAAATTCATAAGAAAAGTTTTAAAATTGAAATATTTTTCTAATCAAAAATTAGTTTTATCCAACCAAAAAAATTAGTCCTTTTTTTCGATTAAGTTGTAAACTCTAAAAATAGATATGTGAACATTAAATTTAAAATATTTTATTAAACAAAAGCTATTTTTTTCTATTATCAACAACTGTTTATAACCTAATTAAATGTATTATCAATCAGCATATTATTACTAAATAAATAGTGTATTACTTATCTATAACCTGTAGATACCAAATAATCAAAATAAAAGTTTAAAAAGTTTTCATCACTATTAACAAGCCATCATCATCATCATTTTTAATTTTTAATTTTAAAAAAGATAATACTATTTTATATAAATGTGAATAACTCATTTTCTTAAATTAATACTAACAAAATCTTAGTTTAATATTTATAACGTAGCTTTGCAATAATCTTAATGAATTGATTTAAAAGAATTCATAAATTTTTTAAAGACTTCATAATTAAAATAGTGTTCTCCTTAATACAAAAAAATCAATTTAATTAAGAATAATAAATGATGAATTATATAAATGACAAGAAAGAAAAAAAGGAAATCCTCCGATAAGATTTCAAACCTTACCAATACAATCTTAAGTATTTTAAAAAAAGACAGAAGCCAAACTTTTAACTATAAACAAATTGCCGCTAAACTTGGTGTTAATGATGCTAGCAGCAGAAATCAAATCATAAAAAAACTTCAACAATTAAAAGCTAAACAAGAGATAGAAGAAGTAGAGCGCGGTAAATTTAAGGCTATTATTACTACAGAATACCATTCAGGAATTTTGGATTTATCTTCAAAAGGGTCGGGTTATATTATTTGTGATGATTTTGATGAGGATGTATTTATAGCATCCAATAACATCAACAAAGCCCTTGACAGAGATGAAGTAGAATTTTATATTTACAAGCGCAGAAAACATGGAAAATCAGAAGGGGAAATTACCCAAGTTTTAAAGCGCGCTAAGGATGAATATGTAGGCGTGATCCAGATATCTAAAAATTATGCTTTTGTGGTTGCGGATAGCACAAAAATGTATAAAGATATTTTTGTTCCTATCAATAAAATAAATAAAGCTGAAGACGGAGATAAAGTATTGGTATCTCTTGAAGATTGGCCAGAAAATGCTGATTCTCCATCTGGAAAAGTACTTCAGGTTCTAGGTAAACCAGGGGAACACAATACGGAAATCCACTCTATTCTTGCCGAATATGGACTTCCTTATGAATTTCCTAACGAAGTTGAGGAGTTTGCTGATAAATTAGATACATCAATAACCGAAAAAGAAATAGCTAATCGCCGTGATATGCGTTCGGTTTTGACTTTTACTATAGATCCAAAGGATGCTAAAGATTTTGACGATGCCTTGTCGTTTCAGGATTTAAACAATGGATTATATGAAATTGGAATCCACATTGCCGATGTGTCTCATTATTTAAAAGAAAGCACAATCTTGGATGAGGAAGCTTATCAAAGGGCAACGTCGGTATATTTAGTGGATAGAGTTGTACCAATGCTCCCAGAAATATTATCAAACAATGCCTGCTCTTTAAGGCCTAATGAGGAAAAATATACGTTTTCCGCTGTATTTCATATTAATGATAAAGCAGAGGTTAAAAATCAATGGTTTGGAAGAACGGTAACCTATAGTGATGCACGATTTGCTTATGAAGAGGCTCAAACCATTATAGAATCTAAAACCAATAACATTCCAAAAGAAGTATCAATAACAGGAGAGGCTTATCAAACCAACCAATCTATTGTTGATGCTATTTTGAAATTGGATGAATTAGCTAAAATCATGCGAAAACAACGTATGAAAAATGGTGCAATATCATTCGATAAAGTAGAGGTTAAATTTGATTTAAACTCTGAAGCCACCCCAATTGGAGTCTACTTTAAAACCAATAAAGACGCTAATAAACTGATTGAAGAATTTATGTTATTGGCCAACAAGAAAGTAGCTGAATTTATTGGAAAACAATCTCCTAAAAAAACCTTTGTTTACCGTGTTCACGATGAACCCGACGATAGTAAGCTTGCTGCTTTACAGAATATTGTTGGTCGTTTCGGATATAAACTCGATTTTAGAGATCGAAAAACCACAACCGCCTCATTAAATAGATTGCTTAAAGAAGTTGATGGGAAAAAGGAACAAAATCTTGTTGATACCTTAACCATAAGAAGCATGAGCAAAGCCGAGTACACAACCCGTAATATAAGACATTACGGACTGGCTTTTGATTATTACACACATTTCACATCCCCAATTCGACGCTATCCAGATGTGATGGTCCATCGATTGTTACAGTATTATTTGGATGGCGGTAAATCGGTTAATGAAGCCATATTCGAAGACAAATGCAATCACTCGAGCAATATGGAATACCTTGCCACAAAAGCGGAAAGGGATTCTATTAAATATATGCAGATTAAATTTATGCAAGACCACAAAGACCAAGAATTTGTTGGAGTTATTACTGGAGTTACCGATTGGGGGATTTATGTTGAAATCGTCACCAATAAGTGTGAAGGAATGGTGAGTGTAAGAGATATGACCGATGACCGCTATACCTTTGATGAAACCCAATATGCCTTGGTTGGCAAAAACACAAATACAATGTATCAATTAGGTGATGAAGTTGTTGTTACGGTTAAAAACACCGATTTGGTTAAAAAACATTTAGATTTTAATTTAGTAGGTAAAAAAGAGGAATAATTTTTGATTGATTTTATAAAACTTTATTATTATGAGAACTACCATTTTAGCATTTTTTTGCATTTCAAGTTTGTTACATGCCCAAGCTAATATTGAAAAAAGTATTGGGGAATTTAAAGAACTTAAAGTATATGATTTAATTGAAGTCAAGCTAGTTAAATCCCATGAGAATAGAATTAGTATTTCAGGTGAGAATACTCAAGATGTTGTGATTGTTAATAAAAATGGTGTGTTGAAAATCAGAATGGCCCTTGAGGAAAGTTATGATGGCAACAAGACTCATGTGACGCTTTATTATACAAGCATTGATG
>JBBKXS010000244.1:0-4063 GCA_037969605.1 Flavobacteriaceae bacterium | reverse complement strand
CAGTTTCATAATGATTCATATTAAAATATATTTATGATTAAAAATGGGTGCAAAAATAACTATATTTTCGTTTTCTGGCAACATTTTTGTATTTAAAATTTTGTAGTATTATAAATGTTAAAATTATGTTAAATAAAACAGTTTACCGATGTTTTTTGGTTTTTAACCGAATTTTTTGTACTATTGTCGATATCTTAACCTAAAATATTAAATGTTATGACTTTAAACTGTGTAGTAGTTGATGATTCTGCAATCCAACGTCTATCGATCGTAAAGTTATGTGAGAGTCATTCCTCACTTAACCTTATTGCAGAATACAGCAGTGCTCTCGAAACTAAAAATGGCCTTAATACCCATAAAGTTGACCTCATCTTCTTGGATATTGAAATGCCCGTTTTAAATGGTTTTGAACTGCTAGATGTACTCAACAATAAACCCCAAATTATTTTTGTTACTGGTAAAACAGAATACGCGTTTAAAGCTTTTAATTATGATGCCACCGATTATTTACAGAAACCTATCACTAGGGAACGTTTTAATACTGCTGTAGATAAAGCTCTGGAACAACATAAATTGAAGCTTGATTTTGATGAAACTGATGGTGAACACATTTTTGTCAAAAGTAATTTAAAAAAGCGTAAAGTTTACATCAAAGATATTAAATGGATTGAAGCTCTTGGTGATTATGTTAAATTGGTTACCGAAGAGAACAGCTTGGTTGTTTTATCGACCATGAAAGCTTTTGAAAATGAATTACCCGAAGGTAAATTTTTGAGAATCCATAAATCGTATATCGTAAATCTTGACAAAGTAGATCGATTTAACAGCAAAAACGTTGAAGTTGGTGCCTATGAAATTCCTTTAAGCAGGAATAAAAAGACACTACTTGTTGATGCTTTAAATAATATTTAATTATAATTATCAACATTTATAATTACCCTAACTGCCCTAAAATCTTTAACACTAAAGAAGCTGTTGTTTATTTTAAGAATAGCTTCTTTTGTTTTTGACAAGGACAGCTTTTGAGGGATTTTAATCAGTATATTTTTATGATATTGGTTACGTATCCTTGAAATTGGTGGAAATTCTGGCCCTAAGACATTTTGGGCAAATACTTGCCTCAACGATTTTGCATACCAATCGGCAGAACTGTTCACTTTTTGAAAATCCTTGTGCCTTAATGTTATTTTAATCAATCTGTAAACCGGAGGATATTTGTAATTGTGGCGTTCGTACATTTGCTCTTCAAACATTTGAACATAATTATTTGTAGACACCTGTTTTAATATTTGATGGTACGGATTGTAAGTCTGTATCAAAACCTTACCCCTAACATCTGTTCTTCCTGCCCTTCCAGATACTTGCAACATCAATTGAAAACTGCGCTCATGTGCCCTAAAATCTGGAAAATTGAGCATATTGTCCGCATTCATGATCCCTACTAATTTTATATTTCTAAAATCTAATCCTTTGGTCACCATTTGTGTACCTACCAAAATATCGATGTCCTGCTGCTCAAACGCATTAATGATCTTTTCAAAACCATATTTTCCTTTGGTCGAGTCCAAATCCATTCTAGCAACCTTAGCATCTGGAAACAATGCTTTTACCTCCTCTTCTACCTGTTCTGTACCAAAACCTTTACTATCTAGCTCCACGCTTCCACAAGCCATACATTGTAGTTGCATAGCTATATGATATCCACAATAATGACATCGCAATGCATTTTTGAATTGATGGAATGTTAAACTCACATCACAATTTGGGCATTGAGGCGAATGACCACAGGTATTACACTCTACAATTGGCGAAAAACCCCTGCGATTTTGGAACAAAATAATTTGATGCCCATCTTTTAGGGTTTCGCCCATTTCTTCAATTAAACGATCACTAAAGTGACCGGTCATTTGTTTACGTTTGTGTTTATCTTGAATATCGACCAATTCAATATCTGGCATCAAAACATTATTATAGCGATGGTTAAGCTCAACAAAACCATATTTACCTTGTTTAGCATTATAATAACTCTCCAAACTTGGAGTTGCTGAACCCAACAGTGTTTTTGATTTAAACAAACTCGCGAGAATAATTGCCGTGTCGCGGGCATGATAACGCGGTGCTGGATCAAATTGTTTAAAGGATGTTTCATGCTCCTCATCCACAATTACCAATCCTAAATTTCGAAATGGTAAAAACACCGAAGAACGTGCACCTAAAACGAGTTGTGCCTTTGGCAAGTTATGAAGGACATTGTTCCAAACTTCAACCCGTTCATGGGATGAATATCTTGAATGGAACACTGCCACTTTTTCTCCAAAGTATTCTTGTAAACGTGACACTAATTGGGTGGTTAAAGCAATTTCCGGTAGTAAATATAAGACTTGCCTGCCTTTCAAGATTATATCTTCAATAAGTTTCACATAGATTTCGGTTTTACCTGAAGACGTGACGCCATGCAACAACGTAATATTATGATTTTCAAATGACTGTGTAATTTCCCTTAAAGCTTTATCTTGATGTTTGTTTAATCGTTTTGAATCTTCGTTTTCCTCTCCTGAATACTGAACTCTATCGGATTGTATATGATATTCTTCTAAAATCCCTTTATCAATCAAGGTTTTTATAATAGCCGAAGAAGCTTCACTTTCATTGGATAAATCCGAAACTTTTACGGGCTTTTTGGATTGGGCCGAAATTGAAAATAAGGTCATCACAACATGGTGCTGTCTTGGTGCTCGACTTAAATCTTCCAGCAAGACTTTCAATTGAGTTTCTGAAGCATATTTTGAATTCAATTTAACATACCTAACAAGTTTTGGTTTGTATTTTTCAAAGATTTCTTCCTGAACAGTAATCGCATTTTTATCAATCAACCGTTTGATTACTGGAAGTACATTTTTTTTATCCAGTATGTTCATCAAATCCTGAATCTTCAAAGATGATTGATGGTGCAATGCTTCATAGACCAAAAACTCATCGTCTTTTAATACATCATCATTGAGAATTGTATCTGAATTTCGAGTAATGATGGTTTCGCTTTCCAAGATGAAAGCACTTGGTAAAGCAGCCCTCATAACCTCCCCTATTGTGCACATATAATATTTTGAAATCCAATACCAATGCTTTAATTGTATTTGAGTAACAATAGGTGTTTCATCCAGAATTTGATGGATATCCTTGGCTTCATAGATTTGTGGTGGATTGTTGTGCTTGTGATACACCAAAGCCGTATAAATTTTAGATTTTCCAAATGGCACGGATACTCTCATACCGGTTTTTAAAAAACCAGATTCAGCTTCTGTAACTAGATAAGTAAAGTGCTTTTCTAAAGGAATTGGCAGTATAACATCAATAAAATATGGCATCTAAAAACTTTTCTTGAGTCGGTTTAAAGACGCATTTAATTCATATCCCAAGAGTAAAATGTTTGAGTTTAGCCACAGATAAAACAAAAGAATTAATAACGCACCAATAGACCCATAAAGTTCGTTGTATTTTGAAAAGTTATCGATATAAATTCCAAATAAAAAAGATGTGAGCATGATAAGTAAGGTAGTAAACAATGCACCCAATGAAAAGAATCTGGATGATTTGCCTTCTTTAGTGCCGAAATAATATAGGGTTGCCGTTGCCAAATAGACCATAAAAATAAAAAACATATATTTTGCCAATACTACCCAAAAAATACTTGCTCCCTTATTGGTATAACCTTTCTCCAGAAGACTTTCAAAAAAATTATCAATGACATAAATTTCAAAATACCCAAACACAGCAACAGTTAAAATAAGTAAAAACGCTAAAATCAGAGCCACACCCAAAGCATATATATATTGCTTGAACACATTTCTAGTCAATTGCTCATGATATGAACTTTCAAAACTTGAAAATACGGCATTAACCCCATTGGCCATTAACAAAATGGATAATACAAAAACTGAAGACAGTAATCCTCCATTGGAACTATTATCACTAATATTTTCAAAAATATTCTTAAAGAAGAAATCTGAAGTTTGTGGTGGCAAAAACGATTCCAGAAACGCTAAAAATTCCGCCTGAAAATTTT
>JBBKXS010000243.1:0-11359 GCA_037969605.1 Flavobacteriaceae bacterium | reverse complement strand
TGTTCACCTTTTTGGAAAGAACGGAAAGTAGTGGTTATTTTGTTAAGGTTTCTTGTGAGCAAATATACTGCCAGCAGGGATACTAAAAAGGCCGCAATTAATGCGTAAAGCATGGTCTGTACGCTAATCTTTCTAATATAACTGCCGTTATGTTCACTTAAAAGCGTATCATAATCATTTCCGCCAACTATGGTATAGATATAACCAACGGTTTCCCCATTATAGGTATATGGTGCTGCCGAAAATATCTTTTTCTCACCTAACTTTTTAGGATCATCTCCTTTTATATAGAGGTCGCCGTTATTGGAAATAAAGGCTTTAATAGGGGTCAAATCAACCTTTTCTGCTTTTACTTCCTTGTTCATTGCCACATGTTTTAAAATATTCCCATTCAAATCAAGTAAGTAAACCTCTGTGGCTGGATTGGTAGCCATAACATGATGCATCAGGTCTCCCATTTTAGATTCGGCTACAGTATTTCCATCGTAAAGATCTTGCACTTCTTTTACGATATATTTGGATACGTCTTTATTTAGTCCTTGAGTGATTTCATTATGATAATCTTTAGATAGTTTTAAGGATGTTTTTGTTACTAAAAATGCCAGTAGAAAAAATAATACTGTCAATATGCCTGCAATCTTATAAAATAATGTGTTCTTTGCTGTCTTCATGTTACGCTTCGGTAAATCGATACCCTACACCCCAAGTGGTTAAAATATATTCTGGGTTTCCTGCATCTTTTTCAAGTTTAGCTCTTAATCTATTAATATGTGAGTTGACCGTGTGTTCGTATCCCTCGAAGTCGTACCCCCAAATTTTATGTAGCAATTGGGCGCGACTATAGGTCTTACCTGGATTGTTGGCCATAAGCGCGAGCAATTCGAATTCTTTAGGTGTTAAATTTAGGCGGTGGCTGTTGTGTTCCACCTTTCGTAATTCCTGATTGATAATAAGTTTTTTGATCCGCAATTCAGGTATTGCTATCGTGTCAGTTTGTTCTGCGTCAAGTTTGGAACGTCTTAATATGGCTTTTACGCGTGCCTGAAATTCACGTATACTAAAGGGCTTAGTTATATAGTCGTCAGCACCCGTTTCAAGACCAAGAATCTTATCTATTTCATCACTTTTGCTAGTTAACATTAGGATAGGCGTAATGATATTACTCGCCCGTAAATCCCTGCATATTTCCATGCCTTTTTTTCCAGGAAGCATTAAATCGAGAATAATAAGGTCGAATTCATTTTTCGTGGCTTCGATAAAACCCTCCGTACCATGATAACAACGCAGCACAGTGGTTTGGTCATCTTCCAAGTTAATCGAAATAAGTTCGGCAATATGCCTGTCATCCTCTATAACTAAAATTGTAGTCACTACTAATTAAAATTTTAAGCAAGTTAATGAACAATATTCTAAAATGTATCACGATAGTATCACATTATTAAGTGGTTATAACTTGATAATATGTTCTTAAAATAAACAGATTGTGAGGCCTAGATAATACAAAAGTTATAAAACGTATATATCCTTGTTACAGGATTGTGATAGTTAAAAGATAGGTTTGTATTAAACATAAATTAAATTCAAAAAATTATGAAAAAACTTATTTTAATTATTCCAATGATTGCAACATTAATTTGGAGTTGTAGCAATGACTCTGAAACACTGACCGAAAATTTGGTTACAGCAAATAGTAGTGCTGTAAAATCAAATTCGACCAATGCCTTTACAACATTTAAAGTGACTATACAGAATCTAGGAGGTATCGACGCTTATCCAAATGTTTTGTCGCCTGGTATTTTTGTAGTGCAAAAGAAAAATACAGCTCCGTTGTTTATGTCAGGTGTTGTTGATTATGGTGAAGGTTTGGAAGCTATTGCAGAAGATGGGAATCCTGGAATGTTAAATTCCAGTTTAGAAAATGATCCTGAAGTAAGATCTCATGGTGCTTTTACCACACCATTAGATGGAGAGGGACCAGCACCTTTGTTTCCAGGAGGGTCTTATGAATTTTATGTAACCGCCAAGTATGGCGATTATTTAAACTTTGCTACAATGTTTGTGCAATCGAATGATCTGTTTATAGGTCCAAATGCGATGGGAATTGCCTTGTTCAATGATAAAAAAGATCCTATTAGTGGTGATATTACCATGTATTTAAAATTGTGGGACTCAGGAACCGAAGTAAATGAAGTTCCTGGTGTAGGACCAAATCAGGCACCAAGACAATCAGGGCCCGATACTGGTGAGGAAGAGAATGGAGTGGTACATCTTGTTAATGATGGATACAGCTATCCTAATCTCCATGATATTGTGCTAGTAACAGTAACACTTATGAACTAGAAAGCATTAAAATTGCTGCTAATTGAAACCTCGCATCTGCGAGGTTTTTTTATTTTTAATTGAAGTATTTTTTTCTTAAAAAACTGCCTTACTTTCATTAGTTAAATACATCATTTTATCACCAATTATAATCTTAACATATTTTTCAATCGCGGAAGATTAAAATTGTGTAACTTTAAATGAACTTTAATACTCTTAAAATGAGTGTGTTCAGCAGAAACTAACTTAACTATTCTATATCATGAAACCTATACTAAACAGCAACAAAGGTTCTGTTTTACTGGCTTTTGTTTTATGTTTTTCAATCTTTACTTTATGGGCCCAAAATTCCTTTACCGAATATAAGGGCGCTGTTATAGACAATGACTCCCAGAAACCTTTGGAGTCGGTCAATTTAACAGTCAAGAACACCAATATTTCGACCATTACCAATGCCGATGGGAATTTTAGTTTAAAAGTGCCTGAGGCCAGTAAAGAAAACAAGGTGGTATTGTCCCTTTTGGGTTACCAAACTCATGAGGTCAGTTTAAACGAACTTTCAAAAGAAAACGTCAAAATACGATTGAGCCAAACCGTTGTGGAGCTTGCACAGATAAAGGTAACGGGCTATAAAACTGCCGAAGCTTTGGTGCGAAAGGTATTTGATAATAAGGCCAAAAATAATCTGGACCAACCTGTTTTGATGACCGCGTTTTATAGGGAGACTATAAAGAAACGAAATAGGAATGTGTCTTTGACCGAAGCCGTTGTGGATTTGTACAAACAGTCTTATTCGAACAAATCGAGGGATGTGATGAAACTTCACAAAGCCAGAAAAAGTACGGATTACAAACTCTTGGATACCTTGGCTTTTAAGCTTCAAGGTGGGCCATTTTCGACCTTGTATTTGGATATCATGAAATATCCTGAATATATTTTTACAGAAAACGATATATCCAACTATACCTATACCTTCGATAAATCTACAACGGTTAATGACAAGTTGGTATATGTTATTAGTTTCCGAAAAAAACCAGATGGCAATCCTTTGAGCTATTATGGAAAACTCTATGTGGATGCTAACTCTTTGGCGTTGACCAGTGCTGCCTATGCCTTAAATATAACAGACCAGAAAGCGGCGAGTGAGTTTTTTGTAAAGAAAAAGCCTAATGACGTTATTACCTATCCAACAGAAGCTTCTTATAAGGTCATTTATCAGGAAAGGGATGGCAAATGGTTTTATAGCTATGGTAGTGTGAACTTGACCTTTAAGGTCAACAAAAAGCGCAAGTTGTTCAATTCGGTATATTCAATTTCCAGTGAAATGGCAATCACCGATTGGGAAACTACCAATCCATCCGATAACAAAGATCTTTTAAAAGACAGGTTAAGACCATCCATTATAATTGCCGATGCGGTTTCTGGCTTTTCCGACCCAGACTTTTGGGGGGCTTATAATCTTATTGAACCCGATAAATCCATAGAATCGGCAATTGACAAAATAAGGCAAAATCTAAAACGGGAAAATTAAAGTAATCCTGAAGGAGCTGCTCTAACGAATGCGGCATGACAAGCTATCTGAAGTTAGACGGTCTCTTTTCTTTATCCATCTTAAAATCTCCCTGTATATTTCAAGGCCTGTTTAATATGCGCTACATGATGTTTGCTATGCCAAGCGTAAATACCAATAGTTTCTTCCAAACTAATGCGTCTGCCATATTCAGGATGGATAAACACTCGTTTTAAATCGTCTTTAGTCAAACTTCGTAATAGTGTTCCTAATTTGGCGTGTAAGCCTTTTAAAAGTGCAAGCGTATGGCTAATGTTATTATCGTTGTTGTCCTTGAGTGTAGCCCAACGGTCTTCATGATAGGCTTTGATGGTTGGCGTATCTTCGGTCAACGTCCATTTAAAGCGAATCAAACTGTTCATATGGCTATCTGCAAGATGATGCACCACTTGTTTGATCGTCCAACCCTCAGGTCGGTAATGCCAATTAAGCTGTTCGATAGATAAATCCTTGGTGAGTTCAGAAAGGATTTTAGGCAAAGTTTCAATGGTTTCTATCCATTCAAGAATTAATGCTTCAGAAATAAGATTGGGTTTAATAAATTTACCGATAGGGTATTTTAAATGATCAAGGTCTTGGGTGTTCATACCGGAATAAATTAGATTATAAAGGTATAATTTTTCCTTTTTATAGCCTTAAAAATTTACTCGAAAACTCACGTTGGGCGTAAGTCCTAAAGAGGTATTGTCTATTTGAATGGCCTTTTCGGAATCGTTTGGATCCACTTGATAATACCGATTAATAAGATTGCCCTCATTAGTGAGGTTAATAACCCCAGCCCTTAATGAAGCCTTCACTCTTTCCGAAAAATTAAAACTATAATTTAATGACGCATCCAAACGTTTAAAATCTTCAAGATTTTCAGCATTTGGAGTATCGTAATTTACAAAGATTGTATTTCCGTTCTGTACGGTTTCATTACCAGCAACAGGTTTGGTATAAGGTTTTCCTGAACGCCAAATACCCCCAATGGATATTTGCAAATTTTCTAAAATATCGTAATTGAAGGCTAAGGACAGTGAATGCCTGATGTCTACATTATTTGGAAATTTTGATGGTGTAAAAGCCTCAAATTCATAGTTGTTTATGCTGTAGGTATAACTCAACCAAGTACTAAAGGTGTTTGCCGTTTTGTTGATTAAGAATTCCACCCCTTTTGCGGTATAACTGCCATTTGCTTTGCGGTATTGAAAATTGTTGTAAAATCCTTGATTGGAAGCGGTAATACCATCAACAAGTTTATAAAATCCCGTGGCATCAAAATTTAAATTATTTTGGTTGAATTCAATTCCGAAAGACCCTTGCTTGCTGGTCGCAATGGGAATGGAGGTATTATCGGCCAAAATCCATCGCCGATTTTCGACACCCAAAAAATCGTTCTGAAAATCTACAATTTGGGTAGCCGATTGATTTTTAAACTCGCCTTCCAATTTAAGTGCAAATCTGTTTGACAGTTTTTGCCTTATATTGAGTCTAGGCTCAAGGAGAAACTTTTTAAATTTTTGAAAGTAATTGCCCCGAACACCGATTCTAAAGTAGGTATTGTTTTTATGATATTCGGCTTCGGAGAACAGAGCATGGTTTAACAAAACATCCTTTTTTGTGCGTTCAAAGGCTGGAGCACTAACAGTAGTTTCGTTTAGGATGCCAGTTTCGTTAAGCTGATAGCCTGTTAGAATATTGAAATTGTTATTTAAATAATACGTTGCATTGATTTTAATTCCAGTATCCAGAACTTCATTGGCCTGTGTTAATAGCTGATCGGTTTCTATTCTGTTGTCTTTAGCATCAACATTATATTTTGAATAATACACATTGATATGTGTACTAAATTTAGGGCTCCATTTGGCATTCCAATGGGCTCCAAGGCCCAGATTTTCCTGCGACAAATTACTCGTCTTGGATTGGGTGTTATTGGAACTGTCTGTTATGCTTTCCCCATAATCCAAATTATTGTTAATGCTGATCAGATTCGCCCTGATGCTGTGTTTGTCATTGAAATCGAATAGTAATTTGGCCGTATAATCATAAAACAAAAAATCAGAATTGGCTTCACTATTTTTAATGTTGTCCCTATTGGTATTGATTTCACTGTCCTGAAAGCTGCGTTCAAAATAATTATCATAAGTTGGTGTGCTAAAATAATCGGTGAAGGAACGACGCCCCGATAGGTGCAATGCCAGTTTTTTAGAGAAGGGAATTTCCAAAAAGGCATCGGCGCTTATAAGGTTGAAGCCTGCACCGCCTTTCACTTTGTCGGTAATCTTGTCTTTTGTAAAGATGTTTATCGTACTCGACACGCCATCACTAAACTCACTACTGGTCCCATTTTTAGTCACAATAACTTTGTTGGTTAAATAAGGATTATATGCTGAAATCAATCCGAAAAAATGTCCAGAATGATACATTTTAATACCGTCCCAAAGCACAAGGTTTTGATCGTTGGTACCACCCCTAACATTGATATTGGCGATACTTTCATCGGCACTTTCAACCCCAGGTAAAGCCTGAATGGATTGCAGAATATCGGGTTCAATAAGTCCAGGCAAAATACCAAAGGCTTCAGTATTTAAAACCATACTTCCATCCAGCAGTTTTTGCAAACCTGTAGTTAAAAATTTGGTAATAATAACTTGGTTCAGTTCCTCATTATTTTCTAACAACAAAATGAGTTGGCAAGTAGAATTAGCCGAAAACAATTGTTTAGCCCCTATCTGCGTTGTTTCGAACCCTAAAAAGGAAATGCTAAATACCGAATTAATAGGAATATCTTTTAGTTCAAATCGACCTTCAGTATCTGCTACGGCACCCATATTGGTATTATTAACCGCAATTGTAGCACCAAAAAGCGGCTTTTTGTCTTCTAAAGCAAATACATAGCCACAGACATTAACACGCTTATCGATGATTGAAACCGTAATGTAGCGTTGGTCTAATAACTTAAAATTAAAAAGTGTTTTTGCATTTAAATAGGCGATAGTTTGATCTAGGGTTAAAGTAGTACTGGGTGGGTCTATTAAAATGTCTTCAACATCGTCTACTGCATAAGAAAATTTCACATCAAACCGAGATTCTAAATCAACAATGATGTCAATTAAAGGGATAGGTTGAGAATTGTTTTGGGCAGAAACAAAACCATAACAGCAAAGCACAAAACAAAATATATATCTATTTGCCATTGTATTGATAAAATACAACATTTTTTCCATCAATTTTGTAACTTAATTTTAAAGGAATTGTAACCGACTGTAGCGCTAAGTTTTTGTCTTCATGAGTAAAACTACCTGTAAATAATTGAGTAACATTAATGTCATTAACTTGTATATTAATATCATATTGGCGTTCAAGTTCAGCAATGATTTGTTCTAAGGGTATGTTGTTGAAGCTTGATTCGCGTTGTATCCAAGAAGGATTCAATGTGCCCTGAACTTCTATGTTTTCCTTAGTTCCATTTATGACCCTAAAAATTTTTCCTTTTGGCAGTTTAATGGTTTCATTATTATAGGTTACACTAACCAAGCCTTCATAGCAATGGACTTCAAAATAATGGTCACGTTCTTTTACGTTGAATTGGGTTCCTAAAACCTGTACAACCCCAACATCTGTAAGGACACTAAATGTTTGTCCTTTGCTCACTTTAAAGAATGCTTCACCGTCTAGTTCCAAATCCCTATGGTCTTTCCATGTCTTTGTATTGAATGCCAATTTTGATTTTGCATTTAAGATGACTTCAGAATTGTCTGGTAAATTTATAGTTTTAGTTTGGGCAATTTGGGTTACAAAAGACCGTTGGTTATTAAAGAACAAAAAATAGGAAGAGACAAACATAATGGCTAAAACGGCCGCAACTTTTAGAACGGATTTAAAATTAAAGTTAATTACTTTAGTTACGTTTTTAGTTTGGTGTTTGGCCTTAAATGATTCTAAAGCCTTCGCAGCATCCACTTCTGGAGCTTCTAAATGAGAAGCATAATGTGCTATTTTCTGTAAAGTTTCAAGATCTCCAGATTGTTTTAAATCCTTAATCTCCGATGCAGTAAGCTCATTGTCAAACCATTTTAATATGTCATGTTCTTTGTTCATTTTTTATCTATGTGTAGATAAGACAACTAAATCTTATTTCACCCTACGATATATTTATCTTTTTTAAATATTTTCAATTTTGGTTCTTAATATTTGCAAAGCCCCAGACATTCTTTTCTCCACAGTTTTTTGGGATATATTTAAAATTTCGGCAATTTCCCTATACTTTTTTCCATCAATTCTATTCATTAAAAACACTTCACGTTGAACATCACTTAAATCGGCAATGGCATTTTGAAGTTTTTGTTTAAACTCTTCTTCTTCCAATATAAATTCAGGACTTTGATTGTCTTTATCTATATAAGGAGCAGCTTTGGCATAATTTAATATTACTTTTTGATGTTTTACAGTATTTAAAAATAGATTGTTTACTGTGGTGAATAAATAGGTTTTAGCTTTATTAAAATCTATTTTAGAGCAATTTTCCCAAATTTTAGAAAACGCATCCTGTACCAAATCTAATGCAGCATCCTTGTTCCCGCATTTATAAAAAGCAAAATTAGAGGCTGATTGTAGGTGGGTTAGGTAAAAGTCATTAAAATAAGAGTCTTGACAAAGTTTGTGTTCAGGGCTGTTCATTTATTTTGAAAATTCGTTTTGATGAAATTTAATATGACAACAAAGTTAGTATAAAATTGTTGTCTTATTAATAGGAGTCTTAAGTATTATGCCAATAGATAATATTTTGTTAATTATAAAATATTGACATTCAATCATATATAAAAATAATTAAAAATTATTATAAAAAAGCATAGGGAAAATTAAAACAGGGTTGTCTTACTTATACAACGGCGAAAAAGTCGCTATGAAAAATTAAATAACCCAAATTTTAAAATTGAAAATTATGAAAACGTTTAAAAGTATTTTAGGAATTACATGTATTGCATTGTTGAGTTTTACATCATGTCAAGATGAAATTGACAATAATATCGGAGAAGAGCCAAATACGAACAATGCAAATTCAGTAGCAGCAAATAATTATAAACGAACTGCTATGTATGATGGCTCGTTTGATGACTTTTTAGATGGTAATCCCTGTTCATCTATATTATTACCAGTGGTTGCTACCGTAAATGGTACTCAAGTTTCTGTTATTAGTCAGTCGGACTATCAACAAGTAATAAATATCTTAGGACAATTTAATACCGATGATGATCAGGTTATACTTCAATTTCCATTTACAGTTCGTTTAAGCAACTATACCGAAGTATTGGTAACATCACAAGGAAATTATGATGCCATTATTCAAGCTTGTGAAGAAGCAAACGCACAAGGAGAAGATGCTATTTCTTGTCTCGATATAAATTTCCCAATCACCATTTTAACCTACAATCTAAATTTAGAGCAAACAGGAAGTTTGGTCATTGAATCTGAAGAACAGTTGTATACTTATATGAATAACTTGGGTAATGATGAGTTGTTTTCAATTAGTTATCCAATTACTATTATGTTTAGCAATGGGACATCAGCAACTGTTGGCAGTGATGCCAATCTTCAATCAAGCATTAATGAATGTCTTGCTGAAGACGATACTATGGATGAGGCCGAAGCGAACGCTAATGCACTTGAGGTAATTTTAGTTGATGGTGTTTTTAAAGTGCAGTCTTTCGTTAACACGGGTGTGGATACCGCAAATGACTATGCAGAATTTACTATAGATTTCGCCAACGATTTAACTGTAAAGGCTCATAATGTTGTCAATGCTTTAGTACAAGATGTTCAGGGAACTTATGAAGTTACTTCACAAACAGAGGTGTTTTTAAGTTTAACCTTTAGTGGTACTACTTCGTTCAATGCTTTAAATCAGGATTGGAAAGTGACTAGTTTTAGCAGCACATCAATTTCTTTACAAAGCACCACAAATGCGGCAGTTACTTTAGTATTGTCTCAAATTTAATACCTATTTAGTTAGTTGGTTAGTGTTCCATTTTGTTATGGGAGAACAGCTGTCGGTTATTCTGGCAGCTGTTCATTATGAAAAAAACAATCAATAAACCTTTAAAAATCTTATTATGAAAACCCAAATGATAACCATAGTCTTATTTTTTAACACCTTGTTTTTGCTACATGCTCAGGTTGATGATACAAAAAAATCTAATGCAGGAATTAAAGGAGGATATAACTTATCTGCCGTGAGTTTTGATGGCGAAGGCGAGACAGGACAACGTCATAGCTTTCATATTGGACTTTATAGCGAATCGTTTTTAAACAACGATATTTCATTACAGCCCGAGTTGTTGTATTCCCAACAAGGTTATGAAATCAGAAGTGCTAGTAGTACTTATACCCAAAAACTTAACTATATAATTATGCCCATCATGCTAAAAGCCTATCCAAGTGACCATTTCTTTTTAGAAACTGGACCGCAAATTGGACTTGCAATAACACATAAAGAAGAGTTTAAGGGAGGTTTATTTGATGCCTCAAGTGAATACAATCCAAGTAGTTTTGATTGGGGCGTTAATTTTGGTGGCGGGTTCAAAACTGATACAGGTGTTAGTTTAGGCGTTCGTTACCATTTGGGTTTAGGGGATATATATGATGAGGGCCATCCCAAAAATCGCGTGTGGCAATTTTATTTAGGATTTGATTTTTAGAATTCATATGATGTTATGGCTCAAGGCAATAATAGAGATGAAAAATAGTTAATAATTAATTAAAAGTATAAACAACTTTTATAAGTTTATAGAAAATTGAATACATGAAAAAAATATTGGCCCTAATTGTTTTTCTTTCCATCGCAGTTTCCTGTTCAAAAGACGATACTCCTAATGATGATAATGGCAGTAACATCATTGCCAACCAACAACCAACTGGAAGTTCCTCGAATGAACTTTTATCTGACGACACCTTTAGCAGTATGGTTATTGAGTTGGTATATGTTGTAGGTCACCAACCTACACAAACAGCCATCAATAATTTTATATCTTTTCTTAATGCTAGAACCTTTAAGCCAGGTGGTATAATCGTGGAATCAAGATCAATTCCTTCACCTGGAATCTCAACCTATACCACACAAGACATTGTGAATGTTGAAAAAGACAATAGAACGCTTTACAATGTTGGGAGTCAAATTGCTGTATGGGCCTTTTTTGCCGATGGTGCAGCTTCTGGAGATACAAGCACAGAGGTGACTTTAGGTACGGCTTACCGAAATACATCATTTATCGTTTATGAAGCCACAGTGAAATCTTTAAGTGGAGGTTTGAATGAACCCAGTACATCGGTTTTAGAATCTACTGTTATTGAACACGAGTTTGGTCATATTTTAGGATTGACAAATTTTGGAGCTTCAATGCAGACCCCACATGAAGATACTACTAATCCAAAACACTGCAATGTAGAAAGTTGCTTAATGTATTATGCTGCAACTACAGGTACCAACCT
>JBBKXS010000242.1:0-9378 GCA_037969605.1 Flavobacteriaceae bacterium | reverse complement strand
ACACGATTAGGTGATATTTATAAAAATGTAAATATTAAAGCAGATTATGGTTCCATTGAAATCAAACAAATGACCTCAAATGCTGGCAATATTAATATAGAATCTGATTATGTTGGTATAACCATAGGATACAATTCTGCCTATAATTTCAATTTTGAAATTGACTTGGAGCATGCTTCATTAAGAGATAAAGAAGGGCTAGAATTTTCCAAACAGAGAATTGAATCTTCAGACAAATATTACGCAGGTTACCATGGCAACTCCAGTTCAGGTAATCTTATTAAAATAAATTCTGACTACGGCAGTGTTTCTCTTAAAAAAATTAATTAATCAAAAAACTAACATAGCAATGAAAACAACAATTTTAACATTAACAACACTATTATTTTTAAACCTAAGTTATTCTCAATCATGGGGAAATGGAGAGAAAATAAAGGGTAACGGCAAAGTAACAACTATAACGAGAACTACAACAGATTATGATGGTATTAGCTGTGCTGGCTCATTCGACTACATATTGGTAGCAGGAATTGAAGGAAAAATAACCATTGAAGGTGAAGAAAATTTGCTTAAGTATATTGTTACCGAAGTAAAGGACAATAAACTTATCGTTAAAACTGAAAAGCATATCAACCTAAGACCAAGTTTAAACAAAACCATAAAAATAACCATTCCGTTTAAGGATATTGATAATGTTTCACTTGCAGGTTCTGGGGATTTAACCAATACCGGCCCTATTACAGCAACTGATCTAAAAGTGTCGCTTGCAGGTTCAGGTGATATGGTATTGACCATTGAAACCACCAGCGTTAAAGGAAGTATTGCAGGCTCTGGTGATTTGACCCTAAAAGGAAAC
This sequence comes from Flavobacteriaceae bacterium, assembly GCA_037969605.1. Lineage (GTDB taxonomy): Bacteria > Bacteroidota > Bacteroidia > Flavobacteriales > Flavobacteriaceae > Geojedonia. Next base: position 8,522 of record JBBKXS010000242.1, on the reverse strand, counting down.
ACAAATAATTTAGAGGCCAATGTAGCGGGTTCAGGAGATTTTCATGGATTCAATTTACAAGCCAACAATACTGATGTTTCAATTGCAGGATCTGGTAATGCCGAAGTGGTAAGCAAAGAAAGCTTAAAAGCTCGTATTGCAGGTTCTGGAGATATTGAATATAAAGGAAATCCTAAAAAGGAAGACTCAAAAGTTGCAGGATCAGGCAGTATTAGAAGCAATTAATATTTAAGTGTTGGCACCAAGCTAAAAACTTAAATAATTTTTTTTATGATAATAAAACAAGTACTTAGCTTTAGTTTAATGATTCTCATTCTTGATTGTTATTGTCAAGAAAAAATTGACATATCACATTCACAATATCACCAATACCAAGGTGATTTTGTGTTTGAAGAGGGGGTTTATATAACTGGCGGGCCTATGGGTGAAATCGAAGGCAGTCTGTTATTTTTAGACCCTGAAAATAGCACTATTGGTGGTATTTTTATTCCAGAATCCAAAAGGGTATTTTTATCAGCTTTTCCCCAAGGATCAAAATCAAAAATCGAATTCAAATTAAATGAGAAAGAAGTAGTTGAAGGACTATGGTGGATAAATGAGAATGGAGAAAAAAAATATGCAAGAAAGGAAGTCTTACCCATTGTCCAGCAAGTGCATTTTGAAAATGGAAATATTACTTTAGCTGGTGAATTAATTTTGCCAAAAGGCCAAGGCCCATTCCCTGTTATTATAAATGTTCACGGTTCAGGACGACAAGATAGACACGGTGGTCCATGGAATTCCTTTTTCACAAGATATGGCATTGCTGTGCTTTCTTATGATAAAAGGGGAGTTGGAGAATCTACAGGTAGATATGAAACAGCTGGTTATGAAGACCTTGCAAGCGACGTATTAGCCGGAATAGATTATTTAAAAAAACATTCTAAAATAAATGCGGAACTTATTGGAATTCAAGGGTCAAGTGAAGGAGGTTGGGTTGGTTCAATTGCGGCTTCCAAAACAGATGATATTGCTTTTTTCCTGGTACGTGCCGGCTCTGGAGTGAGTGGTTTTGAAACCTATATGCATGAGGTAAAAAATGAATTAGCTTTAAAAGACCTTACAAAACAGGAATGGGTTAAGGCTGTAAAACTGGAACGAGATTATTACAATCTGGCACTATCTGAAGTTTCCATCGATTCGATAAACAGTTTTATCAGGAATGCCCGCAATGAATACAATTGGTTTGAAAAGGCCTTTAATGGATGGGATCATTTAAACCCTGAATACAGAATTAAGATGCGGGAAACAGGACCTATTGACCCAGTTGAAAGTTTGCGTAAAATCACAGTTCCAGTACTCTGGTTTCTGGCAGATGAAGATGAGAATGTTCCCTACAAACTTAGTGAACCGAGGATCAAATTAGCCCTTGAAGAAGCAGGTAATGAAGACTATGAAGTGGTAACCTTAAAAGGTGTCAAGCATAACTTTATTCTACACAACAAGGATGGTAGTGCAAAATACACGGATGGCTACTGGAGTAAAATGGCCGATTGGCTACAAAAACATGGTTTTGTCAAAATCTAATTAGAACGCTAATACCAACAATGTATAAACAGCATTAAAACGACAGCTTTATATAAGCGTTATAGGAATAAAAAGTCATTCTCTAATTATGGAATGGCTTTTTATTTTACAGTATTTTCTTTTGGAACTTTAAAAAGTAAAATGATCCCTACCAAAAAGAAAATGAACAAAAACAAAATGGAGTTTCGCATGCTTCCAGTTATTTGGTCAATAGTGCCATAAATCGCCATACCAATCACAATGCCAATTTTTTCTGCTACATCAAAAAAACTAAAATAAGAGGTGGTGTCCTTAGTTTCGGGTAAAAATTTTGAATAAGTCGAACGCGATAAGGCCTGAATGCCTCCCATAACCAGTCCAACCGATGCGGCAGCAATATAAAAATCAATTGGTGTTACCATAAAATAGGCATAAAAACACAAGCACATCCAAATAAAATTTATGACAATTAATGTTGAAATATTTCCGAATTTTGCTGAAGCCTTAGAGGTTAACATTGCTCCGAAAACAGCCACAATCTGAATGACCAAAATACTGACAATAAGCCCAATTGTTTTTTCGCCTTCTCCACCCCAATCGATTTCTTGCTCTCCAAAATAAGCTGCTACCAACATTATGGTTTGCACTGCCATACTGTACACAAAAAAAGCTCTTAGATAACGTTTAAGCCTTAAATTATTTGTTAGGCCATTCCATACTATTTTAAGTTCCTTAAATCCATTGAACACTACGGCTTTGGTTACTTTATGCCCTGTTGAAACACCTTTGGGCAACACACTAAAGGTGTATTGGCTAAATAAAATCCACCAAACACCTACGGTTATAAATGAGGTTCGCATTGCCAAAATTGAAGCCGCATTTTTATCAGCTTCTGTGGTCCCAATATCAAAACCAAACCAATCTGGCTTCATAACCATCCCTAAATTGATAAGCAACAATAAAACACTTCCTATATAGCCCATACTAAACCCTTTGGCACTGATTTTGTCCTGTTGTTCTTTATAGGCAATATCGGGCAAATAGGAATTATAATACACCAGACTTCCCCAGTACCCAATCAATCCAAAAAAATAAAATAACAAACTCAAATAAATATAATCCAGACTGAACCAATAAAGCCCGATACATCCAAGGCCACCTAAATAGCAGAAAAATTTCATGAATGCTTTTTTATTGCCCACATAATCTGCAATACCGGAAAGTAATGGGGATATAAACGCAACCACCAAAAATGTGAGCGCAGTTATAAACGAGATCAATGCTGTGTTCTTAAATTCAAAACCAAAGGCAATTACTTTATTTTCACCCACAAAATTTAGAGTTCCATAAAAAATAGGAAATATTGTTGATACTATTGTAAGGGTGTAAACCGAATTGGCCCAATCATAAAATGCCCATGCATTGAGAAGTTTTTTGTTTCCCTTTTCAAGTGGTTTCATAAAAAAACTGCCCTTTTATGAGCAGCTTCTAAAGTAAACAAATATTTTTAATTCCTTTTAGTATTTTCCCAAAGGTCTAAATGAGGTTACACCAAATTTAGCGGCTTCCGCTTTTGCCATTGGTGCCCACTTGGTTAAATCGGATATTCTAGAATCATTTGATGGATGCGTACTTAATATTTCGGGTGGGGCTTGTCCGCCACTATTGGCTTTCATACGCTTCCATAATGCGGCAGCTTCATCAGGGTTATACCCAGCAATGGCCATTAATTTTATACCAATTGCATCAGCTTGACTTTCATGGTTTCTACTAAATGGCAGCATGACACCAACTGTTGTTCCCACGCCATAGGCCTGCATCCATGCTTGTTGCACTTCCGTAGATTTACCACTTGTAGCCACGCCAACACCAACTGCTCCTAATTGTTGCAAAACACCCGAGCTAACCCGTTGCTGTCCATGGTTGGCCAATGCATGTGCTACCTCATGACCCATAATAGCAGCTATAGCGGTCTCATTTTCTGCAATAGGCAATATTCCAGTATAAAACACAATTTTACCACCCGGCATACACCATGCGTTCACAGCTTTATCTTCAACTAAATGGTATTCCCATTTGTAATCATTCAAATACCCCTTATAGCCATTAGCGTCCAACCAACGTTCGGAAGCAGCTGCAATGCGTTGGCCTACACGTGTGATCATTTCAGCATGGGCAGTATTGTTTATAACCTTATTTTCAGATAAAAATTGAGTATATTGTGCAAAGGCTGTTGGAAATATTTGAGAATTTGGCACAAGGGCTAATGTTTTATTTCCTGTGAAAGGATTTGTTGCACAAGATAAAAAAAGTATAACGGTGCCTATAGACACTATATTATTCTTGAAATTCATAACAATTTGTTTTAAAGATTTGAGTTTAAAATTACAAAATCCGTACCAAAATGAATTACATAATTCATTCCAAAATTTACATAATTTGTTCCAAAATAATTAAGCAAATATTTCTATTTACCCATAAGGTGAAGTTGTGTAAAATTCTTTTCAATAATCATTGAATTGGACCCATTCACTTTTAATTTTTTTATCGGAATATTTACATTATCGATCTGAATTTTGCTTATTTCAAAAGGTAATCCATGGAATTGTAATTCGAAATTTTCATAATCTGTTGAATATTTCCCTTCTTTATGTTGTTGAATGATTAATTCATTTGGCCTACCTGTTAACTTAAACGTCCTGAGGCTATAGCGTCCTTTAGTATAATCATAACCATCATGAGCGTCGTCATATAAGGTGGAATCTTCTTTACCTTCTTTGTAATATATGTCTAAAGTTATTATCTCTATATTTTTCTCGTCTACATATTGCTGAATTGGATATTTTGGTATAATAGCCCCTTCTTTTACAAATATTGGCAAACTGTCAATGTCTGCATCAACCCACATCTCTTTACCACCAGCTATGATTTCATCAGTCCAAAAATTAAACCATTTCCCTTTAGGAACATACATCCGTCTACCTTTTGCATTCGGTTCTATTATCGGGCAAACTAAAATTTGATCTCCATAAACAAATTCATCGGTTCTATAATGTGTATGGACATCGTCTTGATCAAACAAAACCAATGATTTTAAAATTGGTGTACCATCATTGATATTATGCCAAAATGCTGTATACAAATAGGGCAACAATTGATATCTAATTTCAATAAATTTTCTAACAATGGCTGTTACATCTTCATCAAAAGCCCAAGGTTCCTGATCGCCATGATCACCAGAGGAATGTACTCTAAAAAATGGGTGAAAAGCTCCCAATTGTATCCATCTTGTAAATAACTCTCCTTGTGGTTGTTCGGCAAAACCTCCAATATCACTTCCAGCAAACGAATATCCCGACATGGCCAACCGTTGTGTTTGTATATTGGCAATCCATAAATGTTCCCAAGTGGCCACATTATCACCTGTCCAAGTAGATGTATAACGCTGAGTTCCAGAATAAGCAGCTCTAGTGATTACAAATGGACGTTTAGGATATATATACTTTTTTAAGCCCTGATAAGTAGCGCGCGCCATTTGCATACCATAAACGTTATGAGCTTTTCTGTGACTACATGGATTACCATCATAATCATGGCGTACGTCATCTGGAAATGTTTTGTTGGGCACTTCCATTACAGCTGGTTCGTTCATATCATTCCAAACCCCCTTTATCCCTATTTCACCAATAAGTTCTTTGTATAAATCTGACCACCATTCCCTTACCTCAGGATTAGTGAAATCTGGAAAATAACATTCTCCGGGCCAGACTTTCCCTTTCATGTAAGGACCATCTGCTCGTTTACAGAAGTAATCTTTTTCTAATGCTTCCTTAAATACTGAATACTCCTTATCTATTTTAATACCTGGATCGATGATGGCAACTGTTTTAAATCCGTCGTCCAATAATTCTTTGACCATACGTTTGGGATCGGGAAAGTAATCTTTATTCCATGTAAAACATCTAAATCCTTCCATGTAATCAATATCCAAATAGATGGCATCACAGGGTATTTTGAGCTTTCTAAATGTTGATGTAATTTCTTTTACCTTACTTTCTGGAAAATAGCTCCATTTACATTGATGGAACCCTAATGCCCATAATGGTGGCAATTGGTGAGGTTTTCCTGTTAAATCACTATAACTTTCTACAACATCACTTAATTGCGGACCATAAATGAAATAATAGTTCATTTCGCCACCATCTGCCCAAAAGCTAGTAACGTTTCGTCGTTCGTGTGCAAAGTCAAAATATGTTCTAAATGTATTGTCAAAGAAAATGCCATAGGCCTTTCTTTTACTTAAGCCTGTATAAAATGGAATCGCTTTGTAGATAGGATCTGAATCTTTACCATATGCATACGAATCGGTCACCCAATTTTCATAACGCTTCCCTTTTAAGTTCAAATGTACAGGCTTGTCCCCAAGACCATAATAACTTTCTCCATTTTGGGCAACTTTGCTCATTTTAACAATGTTACCCCCGTACTGATAGTTTTCTTCCCAATGGAAACCAGCTTCTTCTTCATTTATTAAAGTACCATCTAAAGCATCATATAAAGTAACTTCAAGGTTTTGCTTTGATATCTTACAGATCAATTTAGAAGTAGTAATTACATATTTACCTTTTTCCTCTTCGATTAGTAATTTATTATAGCCCGAACTTGCATATTTTGTAATGGCGTAGGAGAAATCTTTTTCAAAATTTCCAGTAGTAGAATATCTAAATCTAATAACACTGTCCCTTAAAACTGTTAATTGAAGAATGACATCATTATCGGTAGTAAAGTATAGAGCATCTACGTCTTTTCTGAAGTCAATTATTTTGGAAGGAAATAAATTTCCTTTATACTCTAATTCTGTATTAACAATCATATATTAATTTAATTTGGAACTGTAAAAAAAAGCATTTGTTAAGACATATTAAACTATAATCACAAAGATTTATAATGATTTACCAACTATAACATTTTCAAGGACAATTTTTACTAAAATGCTAAATTATTACCGACTATAATAACAAATTATTTTTGGATTATTGATATTTAAATGCCACCATTGCCAACGGTGGGATATTAATTTCAATGGAATGATCTCTAAAATGCCATGCTACTTTTTTTGAAGTTTTCGGTTTGTTTTTAAATTCACCTGAACCAGCATATTCTTTTTTATCACTGTTAAATATCTCAACAAGTTTCCCTTTTCTAGGCAATCCTATTTTATAGTTTTCCCTCGGAATTGGAGTCATATTGCACGCGATAACGATATCATCAGACTTATTTTCGCCATGTCTGATATACACTAAAACTGAGTTTTCGGCATCACTATAATCTATCCATTCAAATCCTTCAGATTGAAATTGTTTTTGAGCTAAAGCAGGTTCGTTTTTATAAAAGCCGTTTAGATCTCTAACCAAAGCCTGTACGCCTTTATGAACATCATATTGCAATAAATGCCAATCTAAGCTACCCTGAAAATTCCATTCGCTACTTTGTCCAAATTCTGACCCTTGAAACAACAATTTAGTTCCTGGATGTGTGAACATATAACAATAAAGTAAGCGTAAATTTGCAAAACGCTGCCATTCGTCACCAGGCATTTTACCTAGTATAGACTGTTTGCCATACACAACTTCGTCATGGCTTAAAGGCAACATAAAATTTTCGGTAAAAGCATAGGTCATACTAAATGTTAAGTCGTTTTGATGATGCCTTCTGTAAATGGGTTCTTTGGCAAAGTAATCCAATGTATCGTGCATCCAGCCCATCATCCACTTCATTCCAAAACCTAGCCCTCCAAGAAAGGTTGGCTTGGAAACTCCGGGAAAAGCAGTCGATTCCTCTGCAATAGTTTGCACGTCTGGAAAACTACTATATACCGCTTCGTTCATTTCTTTCATAAATGAAATGGCTTCCAAATTTTCTCTTCCACCATACTTATTAGGTTCCCATTCACCATCATCTCGAGAATAGTCCAAAAACAACATCGACGCCACAGCATCTACACGCAGCCCATCAGCATGATATTGGTCCAACCAAAAAATGGCATTGCTTATTAGAAACGATTTAACCTCGTTACGTCCATAATTAAAAATCAAACTTTTCCAATCGGGATGATAGCCTCTACGTTTATCGGGATGTTCGTATAAGCAAGATCCATCAAAAAAACCTAGCCCATGAGCGTCTTCAGGAAAATGTGACGGAACCCAATCCAATATAACTCCTATATCATTTTGGTGCAGTTTATCGACTAATAATTTGAATTCTTCTGGGAAACCAAAGCGCGATGTTGGAGCAAAATAACCGGTAAGCTGATAACCCCAACTTGGGTCATAAGGAAATTCCATTACAGGCATTAACTCAACATGTGTAAAGTTCATATCTTTTAAGTAAGCAACCAAATCATCGGCCAACTCTACGTAAGACAAAAAGCGATTTTCTTTAATTTGTTTTTTCCAGGACCCTAAATGCACTTCATAAACCGAATATGGGGCATCCAATGCATTGTGCTTTTTACGTTTTTTCATCCACTTGGAATCTTTCCAAGTATAAGGTTCATCCCAAACAACGGATGCTGTTTTTGGCGGATGCTCACAACGACGAGCATATGGATCGGCTTTTTCTGTTTTTATATCGTTATTATGACTTTGTATTTTATATTTATAGTTGCTTCCCTTACCAACATTTGGTATAAATCCTTCCCAAATACCGCTTCCGTCCCAACGCACACTCAATTTATGCTCTCCTTCAATCCAAAAGTTGAAATCCCCAATCACAGACACCATTTTTGCACTTGGCGCCCAAACGGCAAAATAAGTCCCTTCAACACCATTTAAAGTGGTAATATGAGAACCAAATTTTTCATATAAACGATAATGCTTACCAGATTTGAAAAGTGCAATGTCGAAATCGGTAAAACGACTGTAAGCAATAACTTCTCCCATAAATTAATTATTAATGATGTTTGAAATTCCTTTTAA